>NZ_JBIWJF010000021.1:0-140694 GCF_044764985.1 Kitasatospora sp. NPDC093550 | reverse complement strand
GGGGTGGGGCGCCGTTGGCAGTCTGAAAATCACCCGCAACGCCCCTCTCCGGGCCACCCCCTGCGCCGCCCCTTCCGCAGCGCGTCCCTCTCGCTTGGTCGGGTGAGGGGAGGGGGAGGGGGAGGGGGATGGGGTGGGTTGGGGTGGGTGGGGGGGGGGTGGGTTGGGGGTGTGGGTGGGGTGAGGCGTGTGGGCTGTTGGGGTTCTGGGGGTCAGCCTCGGTTGGCGGTGCGGCGGGTGAGGAGGAAGCCGCCGACCAGGGCGATGGTGTAGAAGGCGGCGTCGAGGGGGCGGAGGTCGGTGCGCCAGGTGGTGAGGGTGTCGTGGAGGAGGGTGTGGGGGGTGGAGCCGATGGCGTGGGCCAGGCGGAGGTGCTGGGTGAGCTGGCCGATGAGGAGGGCGGCGGGGGCCAGCAGGGCGGCGAGGAGTGGGAGTGCGCGGTTGCGGCCGCCGAGCAGGCCGAGGGGGAGGGCGATCAGGCCGGCTTGGGCGATGGCCAGCCAGCCGAGGCTGTCGGCGGCGCGTAGGGGGGCGCAGCCGTAGGCGAGGCCGCTGAGGAGGGTGGCGAGGACGGCGAGGGCGATGGCGAGGGCGGTGCGTCGGGGGCGGGGGGTGGTGCGGGGGGCGACGGGGTCGTAGCCGGTGACCGGGGCGCCGGGCATGCCGGGGGCGACGTAGCCCTCGGGGGTGGTCGGGGGTGGGGCGACCGAGTAGTGCTGGGCGGTGTGCGGCCGCGCCGATGGGCCGTCAGTGCCCGGTGCGGGTGCGGTCATGGGCGTCGAATCCCCCCGGAAAGACGATGAGCTGCCGAACCGTAGCAGTGATTCGGACGGATCTTGGCGAGTTTTCGATCACAGATCGGGCACGGAGCGCCGCACCGGTTCCGGTTCGTCCCAGGTTGGGACGGGGGGCGGGTGGTCGTGGGCCCCCGGGACAGGGGATGATGGAGGCTTGGGCGTTCGGGCCCGGCCGGTCCGACGCGCCGTCACCACGACCGCCAGCAGCACATGGGGGAACGTTCCGAATGACCCAGGCGCAGGGTTCCACCGGCCGCCTCCTGGCCGGCCGCTACCGCCTGAACGGCGTGCTCGGACGCGGCGGCATGGGCACCGTATGGCGCGCCGAGGACGAGATGCTGGGCCGCACCGTCGCGGTCAAGGAACTGCGGATGAACGCCAGCGTCGAGGAGGAGGAGAAGCACCGGCTGATCGTCCGGACGCTGCGCGAGGCCAAGGCGACCGCTCGGATCCGGCACAACTCCGCCGTCACCGTCTTCGACGTGGTCGACGAGGACGACCGGCCGTGGATCGTCATGGAGCTGGTCGAGTCCCGCTCGCTGGCCGACGTGATCCGCGAGGACGGACCGCTCGCGCCCGGCCGGGCCGCCGAGATCGCCCTCGACGTGCTGGGCGTGCTGAGCGCCGCGCACGCGCTGGGCATCCTGCACCGGGACGTCAAGCCGTCCAACGTGCTGATCGGTGAGGACGGCCGGGTCGTGCTGACCGACTTCGGCATCGCGAGCGTGGAGGGCGACGCCTCCGTCACCTCCACCGGCATGCTCGTCGGCGCGCCCTCGTACATATCCCCGGAGCGGGCCCGCGGGCAGAAGCCCGGGCCGCCGGCCGACCTGTGGTCGCTGGGCGGCACGCTGTACGCGATGGTCGAGGGCCGGCCGCCGTACGACCGCGGCTCGGCGTTGGCCACGCTGACCGCGGTGATGACCGAGGACCTGGTCGCGCCGGTGAACGCCGGGGCGCTGCTGCCGGTGATCGAGGGGCTGCTGGCGAAGGACCCGGCCGAGCGGCTGGACGCCTCGCAGACCCGGTCGATGCTCAAGCGGGTGGTGGCGGAGGCCACCGCGAAGGCCGAGTCGACGACCGAGCACGCGGTGCCGGTGGCGGCGGAGGCCGAGCCGGAGCCCGTTCCCGACGAGGGCCGGAAGCGGTCGGTGGGCGGGCTGCTGGGGACGGTCCGGGTGGGCAGCCGGGCCAAGGACGAGGAGCCGCCGGCGGAGCCCGTCGCCGCGCCCGTCGCCGAGCCCGTCGCGGAGCCCGAGCCGATCCGGCCGGTGACCAGCGAGTGGACGATGGGGGCGACGCAGGCGGCCGGGGCGAACCCGCGGACGGGCCGGCGGCGGCTGGCCATCGCCACCGTGGTCGTGGTGCTGCTGCTGATCGCGGGAGTGGTCGCGGTGGTCCAGGCCCTCGGGGGCGGCGACAGCGGTGCGAAGGGGAAGCCCGGCCAGAGTGCGGGCGCCAGCGCGCCGGTGGTGGCGACGACGGAGGCCACGCCGAGCCAGGCGCCCGCGACGGAGCCGGCTCCGGCTCCGGTGGCGACGGCGAGTCAGAGTGCGGCGGCGCCGGTGACCGTGGCGCCGACTGCGCCGGTGAGCACGCCCGCGGCTCCGGCGCCCGTGCAGACGCCGGCTCCGGCGCCGGCTCCCGCCTCCGCGGTGCCGGCCGGGTACCACGAGTACAAGGATCCGAGCGGGTTCTCGGTCGTGCTGCCGGACTGGCTGCAGCCGAGCGGTTCGGACGCCAACCGGCGGATCTTCAAGAACCCGGCGGACGGCAGTCAGCTGCGGATCGAGTGGACGACCTCGCCGGGGGACAGCGCCGTCGCGGACTGGCAGGAGTCCGAGCCCAATGTGCGCGGAGCGGTCACCAACTACCAGCGGCTGAACCTGTCGGCGATCACCTACCGGCAGTGGACCAACGCGGCGGACTGGGAGTGGACCAACGGCTCACCCAAGATGCACTCGCTCAACCGCGGCTTCGTGACCGGGACTCCGGCCAAGTACGGCTACTCGATCTACTGGATCGTCCCGGACGCCGAGTGGGCCGCGCAGGCTCCGGTCCGGGACGTCGTCTTCACCAGCTTCCAGCCGGCGCCGTAGGTCAGCCGATCAGGCGCTGCTTGGCCCGGGTGAACTCCTCGTCGGTCAACGCGCCGGAGGTGTGCAGGGCGGCCAGGCGCTCCAGCTGGCCGATGAGTTGCTCGCCGTCGGCGGCCGGCTCCTGCGGGGCCGGGGCGGCGGTGCGGGCGGTCCGGGCGGCCGCGCGGACCTGCTCGGCGAAGACGTCGGCTTTGACCACGTCCTCGAAGCGGTGCGAGCCGGTCAGTGCGACGACGGTCAGCACGTCTCCGTTGATCTTGCTGCGGACCACGGTGGCGTCGGTGACGGCGGTGAGCGGAACCGGTATCGGCGGCTTCCCGTCCTTCAGGAAGAGCAACCGGTGGGTGGTGAGCACGAGCACCCCCTTGCGGAAGTGGTCGGGGTGGCGCCCGGGGGTGGAGGCGACCGGCTTCTCGCCGTCGATGGCTGCCTCTTGGAGCGGGTGGACGGCTTCGGTTCGGGTGCTGTTTCCCGCCGCCTTGAGGGCGGGCTCGATCAGATCGGTCCATTCCATGGGACCGAGCGTAAGGGAGCCGCTCAGTAGGCTGCTCGTGAGCGAGAGGAACTGGCATGCGAGGCGGCCCCGGGCAGTTGATGGCGGGACGGTACGGGCTGACGGACCGTCCCGGACCCTGGCGCGCCCACGCGGTGGACGAGCGGACCGGGGAAACGGTGCTGCTGCGCGGCCTGGAGCTGCCCGCCCTGCTGACCTCCGGTCAGGACCCGGAGGACGTGGTGCCGGCCCAGGCGGACCGGCTGGTGAAGCGGGTGGCGGCGGTCGGCTCGGCCGCTCCGGCCGCGCACCCGCGGTTGCTGCGCGGGGTCGGGGCCTTCGTCGAGGACGAGGCGCTGTGGACGGTGGAGGAGCGGCCGGCCGGGCTGACGGCGGCCGAGCTGCTGGCCGAAGGGCCGGTGCCGCCGTACCGGGCGGCCGAGTTGGCGGCCGACCTGGCCGGTGCGCTGCGGGCGCTGCACGGGGCCGGGCTCACCCACGGCAACCTGACCGCCGGGTCGGTGCTGGTCTGCGAGGACGGCGCGGCGATGCTCGGCGGGCTGCTCGCCGGGGTCGCGGAGGAGGCGCTGGCCGAGGAGCTCGGCGGGCCGGGCGGTCGGCGCCGGTACGACGTACGGGCCACCCTGGTCGGCCCGGTGACGGAGCGCTGGCCGCTGGACGGCGGCCCGGCGGGCGACTGCTGGGCGCTCGGGGTGCTGGTGCACCGGCTGGTGACCGGACGGTCGCCGTACCCGGAGGGCAGTGTGCCGGAGCTGGTGACGGCGGTACGGGACGGGCGGCGCGAGCACTCGGCGGTCTGCGGGCCGCTCGGGCCGCTGGTCGAGCGGCTGCTGCAGCCGGATCCGGCGCTGCGGCCGACCGCCGAGGCGGTGGGCCGGGAGCTGGCGGAGCTGCTGACGAGTGCCCCGGAGCCGGTGGACGAGGAGCGGGTGGCGCGGGCGGTGACGCTGAAGCCGGAGGCGCCGCTGGTGCCGGTGCGGCCGCGTCGGCGCGGGGGAAAGGGCCGGGACTCCGGGAATGCCGGGGCGAAACCGCCTCGGATACCTCCCTCGCTCCTGGGTCCGCTGCTGGTGGCGGGGGTCTTCGTCCTGCTCACGCTGGGAATGGTCGCCGTGGTGCTGTTCGCAGGCTGACGGCCCGGGCGGACCGGCCGGGGGGTGGGCGTGATTACCGGGGGCGTCACGGTACGCCTAATGTGTGCGTGGGATTTGTTCGAACAGTGGTCTGCACCAGGCCCTCCGTCGCGGTGACGGCAGGTGGAATGTGTGGGGGAGCGGTCGCAGATGGGTGTGCAGGACCGGCCGGAGGCGGCCGACGCGGAGCGGCTGTTGGCCGGGCGATACGAGCTCGGCGAGCGGCTCGGCCGGGGCGGCATGGGCACCGTCTGGCGGGCCTGGGACCGGATGCTCGACCGTGAGGTCGCGGTCAAGGAGCTGACCGTCAACCACCTGCCCGAGGAAGACCTGCAGATCCTGCACACCCGGATGAAGCGCGAGGCCAGCGCGGCCGCGCGGATCAAGCACCCCGGCGTGATCACCGTGCACGACGTGCTGGAGCAGGACGGCCGGCCGTGGATCGTGATGGAGCTGGTCGACGGCCGCTCGCTGGCCGACGTGATCAGCCAGGACGGCACCCTGCCGCCGCGCGCCGCCGCCGAGGTCGGCAGCCAGGTGCTCGCCGCGTTGCACCGCGGCCACCAGCTGGGCGTGCTGCACCGGGACGTGAAGCCGGCCAACGTGCTGCTGGAGCGCGGTACCGGGCGGGTGGTGCTGCTGGACTTCGGCATCGCGAAGTACGAGGGCTCGACCGAGCTGACCCGGCCGGGCGACCTGGTCGGATCGCCGGACTACCTGGCGCCGGAGCGTGCCCAGGGCGAGCGGCCCGGTCCGGCCTCCGACCTGTGGGGTCTCGGGGCGACGCTGTACGCGGCGGTCGAGGGCCAGTCGCCGTTCCGCCGGGACTCGCCGATCACCACGCTGGCCGCGGTGGTCGACGAGCCGCTGCCGGAGTCGCGCCGGGCCGGGCCGCTGGGCCCGGTGCTGGCCGCGCTGATGGCCAAGGACCCGGCCGACCGGCCGACCGCGGACGAGGCGGCGCGGATGCTGGCCGAGGTGCAGGCCGGGCACACCATGGGCTTCAAGGCGGTCGCTCCGGTGCGGTCGCCCACCCAGTCGGTGCCGGTGGTGGACCGCAGTGCCGGCGCCGGGGCGGCCGCGGAGGAGGGCGCAGGGGGGTCTGCGGGTTCCGTGGGCTCCGAGGGGCCGACGGAGCCGCGGGCGGCGTCCGCCGCGGTTCCCCTCGTCCAGGAGACGGCCGGGGGCGCGGCGGTCCCGGCACAGGCGCCCACCGGGCCGGTCGCGCCGGTGACGCACTCCGTCACGCCCGCGCGCGGACCGGCCAAACGCCGCAGCACCGCGAAGATCGTCGCCATCGCGGTGGCCGTCGGCCTGCTGGCGGCCGCGGCGACCTTCTTCGCCACCCGGCACGTGGTGGGCGGCGGCTCCGACGAGCCGACCCCGACCGCGCCGGTCGACTCGACCGGGCCGGGCCCCAGCAGTGACGCCAGCCCCTCGGCGGCGGCGCCCACCGGCTACCACTGGGTCGACGACCCGGCCGGGTTCCGCTTCCCGCTGCCCTCCGGGAGCCCGGCCTGGCAGCGCTCCACCACGCCCGACAACCAGATCTACTACAGCCCCGACAACAAGACGCACTACCTGCAGTTCGCGGTCACCGTCGGGCAGTCGGTCAAGCCGCTGGAGCACATGCGGCAGATGGAGGGTTCCGTCTCCAAGTCGCTGAAGGACTACAAGCAGCACAAGATGACCAGCGTCGCGGTGAACGGCCACGAGGCGGCGGTCTGGGAGTTCAGCTACGCCGCCCAGGGCGGCGGGCGGCGGCGGGCGATCGAGGCCGAGTTCATCGACGACGACGGCACCAGCTACGCGATCTACTCCTCCAGCCCGGAGAAGGGCAACGAGTGGAACGAGGCCGAACAGCGCTTCAACGCGGTGCTCCGCGACTTCACGCCGACCCGCTGAACGGGGGCGCCCGGTTTCGCCCGACTGCGGCAGATTCTTGTTACCGACGGGTACCGGACCGGCCGCCGAAGGCCTAGGCTGCGCCGTATGTCGGACCTCACAGCAGATGCAGTGGCCACCGAACACCCCGGCGCCGGCAACCCGACGGCTCCCGGCGGCGGCCGGACCGTCGCGGCCGCCGTGCCCCACGCCCTGGTCGCCCGGCTGGCCGCCGGCGTCACCGCGACCGGCGAGCCCGACCTGGTGGAGACCGTCGCCCCGCTGACCGGCGAGCGGCTGGCCAGCCTGCCGCAGTCCACCCCGGCCGACGTCGAGGTCGCCTTCCAGCTCGCCCGCCGCGCCCAGTCGGCCTGGGCCGCGCTGCCGGTGCGCCGCCGCGCCGCCGTCCTGCTGCGCTTCCACGACCTGCTGCTCAAGCGGCAGGACGAGGTGCTGGACCTGATCCAGGCGGAGACCGGCAAGGCCCGGCTGCACGCCTTCGAGGAGGTGCTGGCCGTCGCCATGGCCGCCCGGCACTACGGGCGGACCGCGCACACCCACCTCAGGGACAAGCGGCGCGGCGGGGCGCTGCCGGTGCTCACCCACGCGGTCGAGGCCCGCCGCCCCAAGGGCGTGATCGGCCACATCTCGCCCTGGAACTACCCGCTGGAGCTGTCCGTCGGTGACGCCCTGCCCGCCTTCGTGGCCGGCAACGCGGTGGTCAACAAGCCGGACACGCAGACCGCGCTCACCGCGCTGTGGGCCCGTGAGCTGCTGGTCGAGGCCGGGCTGCCGGCCGACCTGTGGCAGGTCGTGATCGGCGACGGACCGGTGATCGGCCCCGCGGTGGTGGAGCACGCCGACTACGTCTCGTTCACCGGCTCCACCCGTACCGGCCGCGACGTCGCCCAGCGCGCCGCCGCCCGGCTGGTCGGCGCCTCGCTCGAACTCGGCGGCAAGAACGCCATGCTGGTGCTCTCCGACGCCGACCTCGACGCCGCCGCCGCGGGTGCCGTCCGGGCCTGCTTCTCCTCCGCCGGGCAGCTGTGCATCTCGATCGAGCGGCTGCTGGTGCACCGTTCGGTGGCCGACGAGTTCCTGGAGCGCTTCGCCGCCCGCACCCGGGCGCTGCGCCTCGGCGGCGGTCTGGCGTACGGCGCGGACATGGGCTCGCTGGTCTCCGTCCGCCAGCTGGAGACCACCACCCGGCACGTGGAGGAGGCGGTCAAGGCGGGCGCCACCGTGCTGGCCGGCGGCCGCGCGCGGCCGGACCTCGGCCCGTTCTTCTTCGAGCCGACCATCCTCGACGGCGTCACCCCCGACATGGCGGTCTGCGCCGAGGAGACCTTCGGCCCGGTCGTCTCCGTCTACCGCTTCGACACCGAGGAGGAGGCGGTGGCCGCCGCCAACTCCACGCCGTACGGCCTGAACTCCAGCGTCTGGACCAAGGACCTGCGGCGCGGCCGGACGGTCGCGGCCCGGCTGCGCACCGGGACGGTCAACGTCAACGAGGCCTACGCGGCCGCGTACGGCTCGGTCGCCTCCCCGATGGGCGGCATGGGCGACTCCGGGCTGGGCCGCCGGCACGGCGCCGAGGGGCTGCTGCGCTTCACCGAGGCGCAGACCATCGCGACCCAGCGGCTGATGCCGATCGCGCCCTCGTTCGGCCTGGACGACAAGCAGTTCGCCGCCGTGATGACCGGCGGGCTGCGCGCGCTCAAGGCGCTGCGCTTCCGCTAGGGGCGGCGTCACCGGGGACCCGAGACGGCCGGGGCCCCGACTCGTGGTTCCCACAGGCATGTTCAACCCGGCGAAGGAGCGGTGGCAGATGGTGGAGTCCGACGGTGCGGAGTTCGACTACGACGTGGTCGTGGTCGGGTCCGGCTTCGGCGGTTCGGTCGCGGCGCTGCGGCTGACCGAGAAGGGCTACCGGGTCGCCGTCCTGGAGGCCGGGCGGCGCTTCGAGCGGGACGAACTGCCCAGGAACTCCTGGGACCTGCCGAACTACCTGTGGGCGCCGCAGCTCGGGCTGTACGGCATCCAGCGGATCCACCTGCTGGCCAACGTGCTGATCCTGGCCGGCGCCGGGGTCGGCGGCGGCTCGCTGAACTACGCCAACACCCTGTACGTGCCGCCGAAGGCCTTCTTCGAGGACCGCCAGTGGCGCCACATCACCGACTGGCAGGAGGAGTTGGCGCCGTTCTACGACCAGGCGCAGCGGATGCTCGGGGTCCGGCTCAACCCGACCGTCACCCCCTCCGACGTCCACCTCAAGGCCGCCGCCGAGCGGATGGGCGTCGCCGACACCTTCCACATGGCGCCGGTCGGGGTGTTCTTCGGCGACGGCAAGGACACCGACGGCACGGCCAAGGCGGCGCCGGGCGACGAGGTCGCCGACCCGTACTTCGGCGGTGCCGGCCCCGCCCGCAAGGCCTGCGTGGAGTGCGGCGAGTGCATGACCGGCTGCCGGCACGGCGCCAAGAACATGCTCACCGAGAACTACCTGTACCTGGCCGAGCGGGGCGGCGCGGAGATCCACCCGCTCACCACGGTGGCCCGGATCCGGGAAGCGGGCGGCGGCTACGCGGTGGACGTGCGCCGCACCGACTCGCGCTCGAGGACGGACCGGGTGAAGGCGGGCGCGCGGACCATCACCGCCGCCCGGGTGGTGGTCGCGGCCGGCACCTACGGCACCCAGTCGCTGCTGCACCGGATGCGCGCCGACGGGCACCTGCCCCGGATCTCGGCGCGGCTCGGCGAGCTGACCCGCACCAACTCCGAGGCGCTGGTGGGCGCGCAGACCACCGACCGGCGCTACGGCGCCAAGGCGGACTTCACCAAGGGCGTCGCGATCACCTCCTCGATCCACCCGGACGCCAACACCCACATCGAGCCGGTCCGCTACGGCAAGGGCTCCAACGCGATGGGCGCGCTGTCGATCGCCCAGGTCAAGGGCGGTGGAGTCGTCCCGCGCTGGCTGCGCTACCTGGGCAACTCGGTCCGCCACCCGGTGACCTTCGCCCGCTCGATGGACCAGCGCGGGTGGTCCGAGAAGACGATCATCGGCCTGGTGATGCAGTCGCTGGACAACTCGATCACCGTCTCGCTGAAGAAGGGCCCGCTCGGCAAGGCCCGGCTCACCTCCTCGCAGGGCCACGGCGAGCCCAACCCGACCTGGATCCCGGCCGCCGAGCGCGGCGCCCAGGCGCTGGCCGACGAGATCAACGGTTTCGCGGGCAGCACCGTCGGCGAGATCTTCGACATCCCGATGACCGCCCACTTCCTCGGCGGCTGCCCCATCGGCGACGCCCCCGGGACCGGCGTGGTCGACCCGTACCACCGGCTGTACGGCTACCCGGGGATCAGCGTGGTGGACGGCTCGGCGGTCTCCGCCAACCTCGGCGTCAACCCCTCGCTCACCATCACCGCGCAGGCCGAGCGGGCGCTGTCGATGTGGCCGAACAAGGGCGAGGCGGACCCGCGCCCGGCGCAGGACGAGGCGTACCGGCGGGTCACCCCGGTGGCGCCGGTGCGGCCGGCCGTGCCGGAGGGCGCGTTCGGCGCGCTGCGACTGCCGGTGCTGCCCGTCCCGGAGGTCCCGAAGAAGCGCGGCTGAGAGCGGTCGGCGGGGTCAATCCGCTTGCCGCGGTTTCCGGTTGACATCCGTTCGAGTCCGGTGGGATAAACGGGCTCCCTGGGGCGGCCCAGGGACTCGTCGAGCGGGGGGACACCGGTCCATGGCCAACTGCGCATCGTGCGGCGCGACTTCGGTGGAGGGGGCGGCGGCCTGCGGTTCCTGCGGCCGGCCGCTCGCGCCACCGCCCGTACCTCCGGCGCCGCCCGTCGCGCCGCCCGCGGCCGGCCTTTCGGCGGCTCCGCCGGCCGGACCGCCCGGGTACCCGCCGGGAGCGGTGCCGCCCCCACCGCCCCCGCCGCCCGGCCAGGGCCCCGGCGGGCCGGTGCCCGCGCCGCCCGCGCTGGGCAGCTGGGGGGCCGGACGGCCGTATGCCCAGCAGCCGCCCGTCCACCGCCTGCTGACCGGGGCCGACTGGCGCCCGGCGCTCAGGGCGGCCGTCGCGCCGACCCTGGTGCTGCTGCTGGCGGCGCTGATCGCGGCCGTCCCCGGCGACTACCAGTTCGAGTACCGGTTCCGCTCGCCCGAGTTCGGCGACCGCTTCGGCGCGACCCTGTCGATGGCGCTGAACGCGCTCGGCGCGCCGTTCGAGCTCGGCGACCAGAGCCCGCTGAGCCACGGCCACGCCGAGCGGATGGACATCGTCATCCGGATGGCGCCGATGACCGTCACCGTGCTGTGGGGCCTGGCGCTCTGGGCCGGTCTGCGGGCCGGACTGCGCCGGCGCAAGGCGGTGGCGGGCCAGCTGACCCGGGGCCAGGCCGCCGGCGAGGCGCTGCGCACCGCCGTGGTCCTGGGCGCCGTCACCACGGTGCTGTGGGCGGTCGGCGGGACGACCTGGCAGCCGCGGACCGGCTACGACCTCCCGGACTACACCGGCGCCACCGGCCCGGACCTGTCCCGACCGGTGATCACCGCGGGTGCCGGCTGGCTGGAGGCGGTCGGCTGGACGGTGCTTCTGGCCGGTCTACTGGCCTTCGCCGTGTACGGCACCGACGCACTGCGCTGGGCCGCCTGGCGCAGCCGGTCGGTGCGCGGCTGGGCGGTGGCCGCGCTGACCGCGGGCCAGGCGCTGGCGGTGTCGGTGGCGCTGTCCGCCGTCGTGGCCTTCATCCTGGTCGCGGCGAACAGCACCGACGGCGGGCAGATCGGGCTGGCGCTCGCCTTCCTGCCGAACCTCGGCCTCACCCTGCTCGGCTTCGGCTCGGGCGCGACCTTCCAGGCCCACAGCGGTACGTCCGGCGGGACGTCCTGGCGCGACCGCAGCGACGACCTGAACCTCTCCTTCTTCGACCTGCAGGACCAGGTGACCGCCGACTGGCGCTGGGCCGGTCTGCTGGGGCTCGCGGCGGCGGGCACACTCGGCTGGACGGCGTACCGGCGGCAGCTGGACGCGGCCGACCGGCTGCGGCTGGCGGTCGTGCACGCCGGGCTGCTCACCCCGCTGATGGCGGTGGCCGGGGCGATGATGACCCGGACCTCCTCCCTCACGGGCTCCACGACGGGTTGGGGCGGCAGCGGCTCCGGCCTGGTGGCGTCCCAGGAGACCTCGGTCGGGCTGACCTTCCTCACCGTCCTGGCGGCCAACGCGGTCTGGGCGGTGGTCGGCGCGCTGCTGGTGCCGCCGCTGCTGGCGGCGTTCCGCGGCGGGGGCGCGGGCGCCGGGTACGCCAAGGCCGGGTACGGCGGGGGCGGTGTCCCGTACGGCGGGGCGCCGCAGGGCGTGGGGCCGTACCCGTACGCGCCGGTGCCGCCCGAGGTGTCGTACGGGCCGACGCCGCCGCACGGCGTTCCGGCGCAGGCCGCAGTCCCGCAGGCCGGCGCCGCGCAGGCCGCAGTCCCGCAGGCCGGGCCGTCCGTCCCCGGTGCCGGGGTGAGCGAGGTGCTGGGCTCGGAGGAGGCGCCGGCCGCCCCCGCCGCCGGGACGCCGGCTCCCGCCGACGTGCCGCCCCCCCGGGCCGAGGAGCCGGTCGACCCGAGCGTCTGGCGCGAGCACCCCTGAGCGAGGGGCGGAGGGCACGGGGTCGGAGGAGGAAGGGCGCAGGAGCCCGGAAAGGGCAAAGGGCCCCGCGGGGGAACGGGGCCCTTTGTCGCTCAGCACTCGGCGTCAGGGCCGCGCCGGTGCTGGGGTGACGGCGCCGGGGGAGGAGCGCCGTCGTGTCGGTTGGTCCGGGTCGTGGCTCCGCGGCTCCGGCGGGGGTGGCCGGTGGTGCGGAGCGCGCGCGTCCGTGGGGAGGCGGGCGGCAGCGAGGTTTGCGCCGGTCCCATCGCTCACGGAGCGTGAAGTGAAAACCGCTGTCGTCCGCGGTGCGGCGACTGCGGACACCTCGTCGGCGAACCGCCTCGGTGAGCCGTCAGGTCGCCGGGAGAACCGCCTACACCGAGCATCGTGCTGGACGGAGGCCCTGCTCTGCAACCGATTCGGCACAGTTCGATCCGGTCCATTTGCCGTCGGGACGGCCTTCGATGATCACGGTGCGTAGTGGTTCGTCCGGTTGCGGCGCACGGGGACGCGCGTAGCGGCGCGGGGCGGATGGGGGAGTGCGCCGGGTGTGCCCCGGATCGGGACGGGGGTGCGACGGCCGGTCCCGGGCGTCCCCGGACTCCGGCCGTCCCACCTCTCGGCCCAGTCGCGGCCGGGTTCGCTGTCCCCTGCTGGCCGACCGCGGCACCGGCGCACGGTCCCACGGAGCCGCGCTCCCGGCGAGCCGGGCGGCGGCGCCACATGCGCCGGTGGACTGGGGTGGAGCTCCACGCGTGGTCCTGCTGCCGTACGGCGTGCCCCCGCGGGGGTCGGTCGGCGCGTCTGGCGGACGCGGCGCGGCCGTGCGGTCGTCTGAAGCAACGAACTTCGGCCCCGCGCGGTCACGGTCCTTTGGACGGGCAGACGAGTGAAACCGGACAGCCCGGTAGAATCGGTGTCCAGACACCCCACACCCGTCCGCCGCCGCTGCCCCAGCCGGGGAGGCGGTTCAGCGCGACACCTCGATACCGCTGCCGGAAGGCCGTCTGTGTCCTCTGCAATTCCCGTCCAGTCCGTGCCGGACAACGACACCGTCCTGGTGGTCGACTTCGGTGCCCAGTACGCCCAGCTCATCGCCCGTCGGGTGCGTGAGGCGCGGGTCTACAGCGAGATCGTGCCGAGCAGCATGCCGGTCGCCGAGATGCTCGCCAAGAACCCGAAGGCGATCATCCTCTCCGGCGGTCCGTCGTCGGTCTACGAAGAGGGCGCGCCCCAGCTCGACCGTGCGATCTTCGAGGCCGGGGTCCCGGTCTTCGGCATGTGCTACGGCTTCCAGCTGATGGCCAAGGCGCTGGGCGGCACCGTCGACAACAACGGCGCCCGCGAGTACGGCCGCACCCCGCTGACCGTCTCCCGCAGCGGCTCCACCCTGTTCGAGGGCGTCCCCGCGAAGCACTCGGTGTGGATGTCGCACGGCGACGCCTGCTCCGCCGCTCCGGAGGGCTTCACCGTCACCGCCTCCACCGACCTGGTCCCGGTCGCGGCCTTCGAGAACGACGAGGCCCGGCTGTACGGCGTCCAGTACCACCCCGAGGTGCTGCACTCCGACCACGGCCAGCAGATCCTGGAGCACTTCCTCTACCGCGGCGCCGGCATCGCCCCGACCTGGACCACCGGCAGCGTGGTCGAGGAGCAGATCGCCCTGATCCGCGAGCAGGTCGGCGACAAGCGCGCGATCTGCGGCCTGTCCGGCGGCGTGGACTCCGCGGTCGCGGCCGCCCTGGTCAACAAGGCCATCGGTGACCGGCTGACCTGCGTGTACGTGGACCACGGCCTGATGCGCAAGGGCGAGACCGAGCAGGTCGAGAAGGACTTCGTGGCCGCCACCGGCGTGCAGCTGAAGGTCGTCGACGCCGCCGAGCGCTTCCTGAACGCGCTGAAGGGGGTCACCGACCCCGAGGAGAAGCGCAAGATCATCGGCCGCGAGTTCATCCGGGTCTTCGAGCAGGCCCAGGCCGAGATCATCGCCGAGGCCGGCGAGCACGGCGAGTCGGTCGACTTCCTGGTCCAGGGCACCCTGTACCCGGACGTGGTGGAGTCCGGCGGCGGCACCGGCACCGCCAACATCAAGTCCCACCACAACGTCGGCGGCCTGCCCGAGGACCTGCAGTTCCAGCTGGTCGAGCCGCTGCGCAAGCTGTTCAAGGACGAGGTCCGGATGGTCGGCCAGGAGCTGGGCCTGCCGGAGGAGATCGTCCAGCGCCAGCCGTTCCCGGGCCCGGGCCTGGGCATCCGGATCGTCGGCGAGGTCACCAAGGAGCGTCTGGACCTGCTCCGCGACGCGGACGCCATCGCCCGCGAGGAGCTGACCGCGGCCGGTCTGGACCGCGAGATCTGGCAGTGCCCGGTCGTGCTGCTCGCCGACGTGCGCAGCGTGGGCGTGCAGGGCGACGGCCGCACCTACGGCCACCCGATCGTGCTGCGTCCGGTCTCCTCCGAGGACGCCATGACCGCCGACTGGTCGCGCCTGCCGTACGACGTGCTGGCCCGGATCTCCACCCGGATCACCAACGAGGTCCGCGACGTGAACCGCGTCGTCGTCGACGTCACCAGCAAGCCGCCGGGCACCATCGAGTGGGAGTAGTCCTCCCGCCGGCCGTCGGACCGACGGCCGGAGCCTGAACGGTCGCGCCGTCGTTCCCGTACTGAAGGGAGCGGCGGCGCGGCCGTTCGCGGTGCGGGTGCCGCCCTCCAGGTGGGACGTCCCACCGAAAGCGAGCAGGAGCGGGCAGAATGCGGACCGGATCTGTCAGGGAGTGGCAGACGAGAGGGAAGGTGTACGCGATGTCGGAGGCCAGCAACCCGGTGCCGGCCGGCGGGGGAGCGGTCGGGCGGGCCGAACGGGCGGCGCAGCGGCGGGCGCTCGCGTCCAGGTACGCACTGCTGCCGCTGCGGCTCTTCCTCGGAGTCACCTTCGTCTACGCCGCCCTCGACAAGCTCTCGGACGCGCACTTCCTGGCCGGAGCGGGCGACCCGGCCTCGTTCGTCTCGCAGACCCAGGCGGCCAAGGCCGGCGGCAGCCCGATCTCCTTCCTGCTCGGCCCCGCGCTCGACCACCCGACGCTGTTCGCGCTCGCCATCGCCTTCGGCGAGCTGGCGGTCGGCCTCGGCACCCTGCTCGGCCTCTGGGGCCGGGTCGCCGCGCTCGGCGGCGCGCTGCTCAACCTCAGCCTCTGGCTGACCGTCAGCTGGAGCGTCTCGCCGTACTACCTCGGCAACGACCTCGCCTACCTGATGGCCTGGACCCCGCTGGTGCTGGCCGGCACCCCGTACCTGTCGGTGGACGGCTGGCTCGCCCGCCGGGCCCGCCGGGACCGCGCGCGCGGGCTGGCCGAGGACCAGGTCAAGCGCCGGGCGCTGGTGGACGGCGGGATCGCGGCCGTCGCGATCGGCGGGGCCGGGCTGCTCTCCGGTTCGCTGACCCGCACCTTCGGCCGGGACGGGCAGGCCGCGCCCAAGCAGTCGGCGGCCCCGGTCTCCACCGCCCCGGGGCCGGCCCCCACGGTGTCCGCCGCGAGCGTGCCGGTCGGCGGCTCGGCCCAGGTCAAGGACCCGGCCACCGGCGACGCCGTCTACATCGTGCAGCCCAAGGCGGGCCAGTACTGCGGCCTCTCCTCGGTGTGCACCCACTCCGGCTGCGCCGTGGACGCCCCGAAGGACGGCCGGCTGCGCTGCCCCTGCCACGGCTCGGTGTTCGACGCGGCCACTGGGGCGGTGCTGAACGGCCCCGCGGTCAAGCCGCTGCCGAAGTACGGCGTCACCAAGGACGGGGACAAGCTGACCCTGGGCCCGCAGCAGAGCTGAGGCCCGGGGCCCGGGAGGGTCAGTCCTCGCGGTCGGGGCGGCCGCGCCGGGCCACCGCGGCGACCGCGCCCGCCAGGCCGCCGACGCCGAGCACGATGAAGGTGACCGGGATGACGATCCGGCCGTTCACCGACTGGTCGTTGACCGCCGCGACCAGGTAGAGCACGGCGAGCACGGTGAACAGCGCGCCCGCGATCAGCGAGAACAGGTCGAGCCGGTGCTTCCTCACTGCTGGACCACCTTGATGTCGCCGAGCCCGATGCCGAGTTCGAGGTTGAGCGTGCCCTTGGAGGCCTGGCCGCCGGCCGGGCCGATCAGATAGCTGTGCCGTCCGGTGCCGTCGCTGCGGTCGCCGGGGACGGTGACGTCGCCGAGGCCGACCCGGGCGGTCACGTTCACCGTGACGTCGTCCGGCACGGTGACGGTCATCTGGCCGGCGCCGAGGTCGACCTTGGTGGAGAGGGTCGCCCCGGCCGGGGCCAGCCCGGACAGGTTCAGCCGGATGTTGCCGGCGCCGAGGTTGTAGCGGTCGTGCAGCTCGGACGACGAGGTGACCGTCCAGTCGCGCTCGCCGACGGCGTCGTGCACCGAGTTCGGCGAGTGGCCGACGAAGGCCAGGGCCAGGGTGAGCAGCAGGCCGGTCACGGCGAGCTTGCGGGCCCGGCCGAACTTCGCGCCGACCAGCATGGTGAGGCCGACCACCAGCAGCGCGGTGGCCAGCACGGTCGTGCTCCGCACGGTCGGGTCGTGGTGGTCCGCGGAGGCGGCCCAGACCGCGGCGCCCGCGCCGATCGCCAGCAGGAAGCCGAAGAAGCCGAGCGCCGAACCCTCCCGGGGCCGGTGCGCCACGGTCGGCTCGGAGCGGCGCTTCGGGCTCTCCTTGCGCAGCGGGTCGCCCTCGGGCAGGTCGGTGCGCTGCCACCAGGGCTGGGCCGGGCCGCCGACCGGTGGCACCGGGGTGCCGAACGGCGGGGTCGGGGTCGCCGAGCCGGCGCCGTACGGGTTGCGCTCGGGGTGGCGCGGGTCCCACAGGTAGCCGCCGGCGCCCGGCGGCGGGCTGTCCGCGGGAACGGTTCCGGCGGCCCGGTCGGCGGCGTGCCCGGCGCGGGCCGCCTCGTCCTGCTCCGGCCGCGGCCAGACGTAGCCCCCGGACTCGGCGCCGGACTCCGGGAAGTGGCGGTCGTACGGGCCGCCGTGCCGGCGCCCGCGCCCGCGTCCCCGGCGGCGGTCCGGGTCGTAGCGCACCGCCAGGAAGACCAGGCCGGCCAGCAGGAGCAGCGGGAACATCTGGTCGCCGTCGCCCATCGAGGAGAAGAACACCCCGGTGCCGATCACGGTCAGCAGCACCGCGCCGACCGACTGGCCGTCCACCCGGCCGGTGAGCACCCGCTGGAGCTCGGTGCGCCCGCCGCGGCCCTTGGCCGCGTCGTCGGTCGGGACGATCAGCCAGGCCAGGCCGTACAGGAACAGCCCGAGGCCGCCGGAGAGGCAGAGCACCACGATGACCACCCGGAAGACCACCGGGTCGATGTCCAGGTGCCGGCCGAGGCCGCCGCAGACGCCGGCCACCACGCGGTGGTGCTCGGCCCGGGTCAGTGGCGGGCGTTCCGGTTCCGGCGGGGCGGCGGGCCCGGCCTCCTCGATGCGGGGGTCCTCGGTCATGGGCCCCATCCTTCCGGCAGGTGCCGGTCCGGCCCAACCGGGAGCACCCCTGCCCGTACCCTGACTTGTCCCTGATTCGGGCTAGGGACACACCCTGATGCGCCCGCGGGCGCCCGCGTGGAACCATCGGTGGCGTGGCAGCCCCCGGTACCGATCCCCGAACCCTCGCCCCCGACGCCGCGCCGTCGGCCGGCGCCGACCCCAACGCGTCCGACGGGGCGAAGCCGCCGTACCGCCGGCTCTACCGCAGCCCGCAGGGCCGGATGCTCGGCGGCGTCGCGCACGGCCTGGCGGTGCACCTCGGGCTGCCGGTGCGCTGGGTGCGGCTCGCCTTCGTCCTGCTGTTCTTCGCGCAGGGGATCGGTGCCCTGCTGTACGCCGCGTTCTGGTTCGTGGTGCCGATCGGCATCGGCGAGCCCTCGGCGCGCGGCGGCGCCCAGTGGGTCTACCTCAACGGCGTGTTCGTGCCGGCCGCGCCCGGGCTGCAGGGCGGGCTGCTGAGCAAGGGGAACACCGGCGGCTGGCTGGGCCGGCTGCGCCGGCTGCTCCAGCACACGCTGCAGGGCGAGCCGGTGGCGGCGCCCGCGGAGGGCGGGGCCGCGGCGCCGTCCGCCAAGACCGGGCAGGGCGGGCTCGGCCAGCTCGCCGCCCTGGTCATGGTCGTGATCGGCCTGATCGCCCTGCTCAACGTGCTCGGCTGGCAGACCGCCAAGCCGTACACCTGGCCGCTGCTGGCGATCGGCGTCGGCGTCGCGCTGGTCTGGCGGCAGGCCGACGACTCGCGCTGGCAGCGCTGGTTCGGCATCGAGGAGGGCGAGAAGCGGCGCGGCGCCTACACCAGGGTCGGCGCCGGCGTGCTGCTCGCGGTCGCCGGCACCATCGCGCTGCTCGCCATGCAGGGCAGCGGCTCCACGCTCAGCTCGGTCATCGAGGCCTCGCTCGCGGTGCTCGCCGGCGTGCTGGTCCTGCTCGGCCCGTACGGTCTGCGGCTCTGGCAGGACCTCGGGGCCGAGCGCACCGCCCGCATCCGCGCCCAGGAGCGCGCCGAGATCGCCGCGCACATCCACGACTCCGTGCTGCACACCCTGACCCTGATCCAGCGCCGGGCCGAGGACCCCAAGGAGGTGCTGCGGCTGGCGCGTTCGCAGGAGCGTGAGCTGCGGCTGTGGCTGTACCGCCCGGAGGCCGCCGCCGAGGCCGCGCCGGACACCATGGCGGAGACCCTGCGCGCCGCCGTCGCCGAGGTCGAGGACCGGCATGGCGTCCAGGTCGAGCTGGTGATCGTCGGCGACTGCCCGATGGACGAGAAGATCGCGGCACAGATGCAGGCCGCGAGGGAGGCGACCGTCAACGCGGCCAAGTACGGTGGCGGGGGACCGGTCCAGGTCTACGCCGAGGTCGAGGGGAGGACGGTGTCGGTGTTCGTCCGTGACCACGGGCCCGGCTTCGACCCCGACACGGTGCCGGAGGACCGGATGGGCGTACGGGAGTCGATCATCGGCCGGATGAAGCGCAACGGCGGCACCGCTCGGGTGCGGCCGGCGGCGGGCGGCGGTACCGAGGTCGAGCTGGAGATGGAGAGAACGAATGACTGAGGCAGCGCCGGAGCGCACGGCCAGGGTCGTCCTGGTGGACGACCACCGGATGTTCCGGACGGGGGTCAGGGCCGAGATCGGTCGTACCGACGTGACCGGCATCGACGTGGTGGGCGAGGCCGACGACGTGGACTCCGCGGTCCGCGTGGTCGCCGAGACCAGGCCCGACGTGGTGCTGCTCGACGTGCACCTGCCCGGGGGCGGCGGCGTCGAGGTGCTGCGCCGCTCGGTCGGCGTGATGGGCGAGCAGGGAGGGGTCAAGTTCCTGGCGCTGTCCGTCTCCGACGCCGCCGAGGACGTCATCGGCGTGATCCGCGGCGGCGCGCGCGGCTACGTCACCAAGACCATCACCGGCACCGACCTGGTGAACGCGATCTTCCGGATCGCCGACGGCGACGCGGTGTTCTCGCCCCGCCTGGCCGGCTTCGTCCTGGACGCCTTCGCGGCCACCGACACCCCGCCGGTCGACGAGGACCTGGACCGGCTCACCCAGCGCGAGCGCGAGGTGCTGCGGCTGATCGCCCGCGGCTACGCCTACAAGGAGATCGCCAAGCAGCTCTTCATCTCGGTGAAGACCGTCGAGAGCCACGTCTCCGCCGTCCTGCGCAAGCTCCAGCTGAGCAACCGGCACGAGCTGACCCGCTGGGCCACCGCCCGCCGCCTGGTCTGAGCCTCTCCTCCGAGGTCGAGCCCGTCCGGTCCGGATTCCTCCGGGCCTGACGGGCTTGTCGGTGGGTGGCCATAGACTCGGAGTGCCATGAGTAGCCTCTTTGACGACCTTCCGCTCCCCGGTTTCGAGGCACCCGCCGCCGGGTCGAAGCAGCCCGCCGAGCCCATCGACGAGGAGCCCCCGCCGTACGGGGACGACGTTCCGTACGACGCGTACGAGGAGGCGATCCCGGAGGGGCTGTTCCGGACGACGGCCTTCGACCAGCCCGGGGGCGCCGCCGAGGCGGAGCGGGACGCCTGGTACCGCAACGGCGCCGCCCGCACGGTGGTCGATCCGGCGCAGCTGCTGGAGGGCATGAACGACCCGCAGCGCGAGGCGGTGCTGCACGCGGGGTCCCCGCTGCTGATCGTGGCGGGTGCCGGCTCCGGCAAGACCCGGGTGCTGACGCACCGGATCGCCCACCTGCTGGGCGCCCGCGGGGTGCAGCCGGGGGAGATCCTGGCGATCACCTTCACCAACAAGGCCGCCGGCGAGATGCGCGAGCGCGTCGAGGCGCTGGTCGGCCCGCGGGCCCGGGCGATGTGGGTGTCCACCTTCCACAGCGCCTGCGTGCGGATCCTGCGCCGCGAGTCCAAGCAGCTGGGCTTCACCTCCAGCTTCTCCATCTACGACTCGGCCGATTCGCAGCGGCTGATGTCGCTGGTCTGCCGCGACCTCGACCTGGACCCGAAGCAGTTCCCGCCGAAGTCCTTCACGGCGAAGATCAGCAACCTCAAGAACGAGCTGATCGACGAGGAGACCTTCGCCGACCAGGCCGCCAACCCGATGGAGAAGAAGCTCGCCGAGGCGTACGCGCTGTACCAGCGGCGGCTGCGCGAGGCCAACGCGCTGGACTTCGACGACATCATCATGACGACGGTGAACCTGCTGCAGGCCTTCCCCGACGTCGCCGAGCACTACCGGCGCCGGTTCCGGCACATCCTGGTCGACGAGTACCAGGACACCAACCACGCCCAGTACATGCTGGTCCGGGAGCTGAGCGGCGGGTCCGTCGCGGCCGCGCCGAAGCGCACCGCGGACGGGGACTTCGTGAACCCGGCCGCCGCGCACCTCGCCGAGGTGCCGCCGGCCGAGCTGTGCGTGGTCGGTGACGCGGACCAGTCGATCTACGCCTTCCGCGGCGCGACCATCCGCAACATCCTCCAGTTCGAGGAGGACTACCCGAACGCGACGACGATCCTGCTGGAGCAGAACTACCGCTCCACGCAGACCATCCTGAGCGCCGCCAACGCCGTCATCGAGCGCAACGCCAACCGCCGCGAGAAGAAGCTCTGGACGGCGGGCGACCACGGCGAGAAGGTCGTCGGCTACGTCGCGGACGACGAGCACGGCGAGGCCCAGTTCATCGCCGACGAGATCGACCGGCTCACCGACAAGGGCGAGGCCAAGCCCGGCGACGTCGCGATCTTCTACCGGACCAACGCCCAGTCCCGCGTCTTCGAGGAGGTGTTCATCCGGGTCGGTCTGCCGTACAAGGTGGTCGGCGGGGTGCGCTTCTACGAGCGCAAGGAGGTCCGGGACGTCCTGGCGTACCTGCGGGTGCTCTCCAACCCGGAGGACACCGTGCCGCTGCGCCGGATCCTCAACGTGCCCAAGCGCGGCATCGGCGAACGGGCCGAGGCGATGGTCGACGCGCTGGCCGCGCGGGAGCGGATCTCCTTCGCGCAGGCGCTGGCGCGGGTGGACGAGGCGTACGGGATGGCCGCGCGCTCGGCCAACGCGGTGAAGAAGTTCAACACCCTGATGGCCGGGCTGCGCCAGGTCGTCGAGTCGGGCGCGGGCCCGGCGGCGGTCCTGGAGGCCGTCCTGGAGGAGACCGGCTACCTCGCCGAGCTCCAGTCCTCCACCGACCCGCAGGACGAGACCCGGGTGGAGAACCTGCAGGAGCTCGCCTCCGTCGCCCTGGAGTACGAGCAGGACCCGGGCGAGCGGCCGGACGCCGGGGAGGACGGCGCGCCGCCGGTCGGCTCGCTGGCCGACTTCCTGGAGCGGGTCGCGCTGGTCGCCGACTCGGACCAGATCCCGGACGAGGACGAGGAGGGGCGGGGCGTCATCACGATGATGACCCTGCACACCGCCAAGGGCCTGGAGTTCCCGGTCGTCTTCCTGACCGGCATGGAGGACGGGATCTTCCCGCACATGCGGGCGCTCAACCAGGTCAAGGAGCTGGAGGAGGAGCGCCGGCTCGCGTACGTCGGCCTCACCCGGGCGCGCGAGCGGCTGTACCTGACCCGCTCGGTGCTGCGCAGCGCCTGGGGGCAGCCGGCGTACAACCCGGCCTCGCGGTTCCTGGAGGAGATCCCGGACACCCTGGTGGAGTGGAAGCGCACCGGCGCGGCGCAGTCGCCGGTCCAGCGTGGCTTCTCCTCGGGTTCGTCCTGGGGCAAGTCCTCCTCCGGGGGCGGCAGTTCGCGCTCCTCCTCGGGTTCGTCCGGGTCCTCGGCCTCGGCCGCGCCGAAGGCGGGCTGGGGGCAGTCCGCGCGGCGCGGCGGCAAGGTCGTGGAGCGCGACGTCGTCTCGCTGGCGGTCGGCGACCGGGTCACCCACGACAGCTTCGGGCTGGGCACGGTGGTGGCCGTGACGGGCGTGGGCGACCGGGCGCAGGCCACCGTCGACTTCGGCACGGACGGGCGCAAGCAGCTGCTGCTGCGCTACGCGCCCGTCGAGAAGCTGTAGCGCGACGACGTCGTGACTAGCGGGGGTCCAGGCCGTTGGCCAGGAACCACGGCAGCGGGTCGACCGGCCCGCTGCCGGCCGGCCGGATCTCGAAGTGCAGGTGCGGGCCGGTGCTGTTGCCGCTGCTGCCGACGAAGGCGATGACGTCGCCCTGCTTCACCGGCCCCTTGCGGATCTTGTACGCGCGCAGGTGGCAGTACCAGGCCTCGGTGCCGTCGGACATCTTGAGTATCGACATGTAGCCGTAGAACGGGTTCCACTGGGTGCGGATCGTGCCGTCGGCGACGGCCATGACCTGGGAGCCGCCGTCCACCGGGAAGTCGATGCCGGTGTGCCGGTTGGCCCAGTGGGTGCCGGCCTCGCCGAACAGCTCGCCGAGGCCGTGCCGGGCGACCGGCATGACCACCTTGGGTTTGACCGGTTCGGGGGCCGGTTCGGCGGCGGGCGGAGCGGTCGGGGCCTCGGTCGGCTGGGCGCCGGCCAGCGGCTGGCGGGCGTCGCCGCGCGAGGCCTGGGGCTGGTCGCCGGCCGCGACGGCCTGCCGGGCCGCCGCGCCGGCCGTGTCGTCCGGGGCGTCCGCCGCCGAGACCTGTGTCGGCACCCGTCCGTCCCGCTCCTGCACCACCGTGACGGCCGCCGCGCCGGCGACCCCGAGCGCGGCCACCGACGGCAGCGCGACCCGCAGCAGCGCCGTCCGGGTGGCCGCCCTGGCGGCGCCGCGGCGCTGGGCGCGGGACTGCTCGCGGGCGGCGAGGCGCAGCTCCGCACGGGTCGGACGGGCGGCTGCTTCGGGAGCCATCGGGGGCTGCCTCCTCGGTGGGCCTCGGGCGCGTCGTCGGGCGAGGTCAAACAGCCGCGACTGTAGCCCCAAGGCCGACGCCCCGGAAAAACCTCCGGTTGTCAAGGGGTCGCCCGGGGGGTCTGTGGGGAGGTTGCCGGGAGAGGGGTATACCCGCTGGTAGCAAGCCCTGGAGCTGTGACTTTGCCCTCCTCTTCGGAGGCGGCGCGGTCAACCGGGCCGGGTGGCGCTAACCTCCCCTCAGGTTGGTTATTGACCGTTAACCGCGCCCGTGGCCCACGAGGTCCCGGTCGGGTGGTGGACGACGAGGTCCAGGAGGCAGTGATGAGTGTGTCGGGGCCGATCCGTGTGGTGGTCGCCAAGCCGGGGCTCGACGGTCACGACCGTGGCGCCAAGGTCATTGCGCGTGCCCTGCGCGACGCCGGTATGGAGGTCATCTACACCGGGCTGCACCAGACGCCCGAGCAGGTCGTCGACACCGCGATCCAGGAGGACGCGGACGGCATCGGGCTGTCGATCCTCTCCGGCGCCCACATGACGCTGTGCGCGCGGGTGCTGGAGCTGCTGAAGGAGCGCGACGCGGCGGACATCAAGGTCTTCTGCGGGGGGATCATCCCGGACGAGGACATCGCCGAGCTGAAGGCGATGGGCGTCGCGGACATCTTCACCCCGGGCACGCCCACCCGGGACGTGGTCGCCTGGGTCGAGGCCAACCTGCGGGCGAGCTGATCCCACCCGGACCGCTGCGCGGTGCGATGAGCGGGCCGGCCCCTCGGGGGTCGGCCCGCTCTGTCGTCCTCGGGCCCGCTCTGTCGTCCCAGGGCGCTTCCTGGAGCCCGTCCGGCGTCAGCCCGCCAGTTCGGCGAGCATCGCGGCCCGGAAGCGCAGGGTGCCGGCCAGCCGGGCGAAGGTCTCGGCCCAGGCGGAGTCCGGGGCGGCCCCGGCGGCCAGCTCCTCCACCGCGACGGCCGTCTCCGGGGCGAGCGCGCGCTCCGTCATCCCGAGCACCCCGCTGTGGCTCCACGGGTACGCACCGGAGGCGGCGGCCCGGGCCAGGGCGCTCACCACGGCGGTGGACAGCGGTGGGGTCCACGGGGTGGCGCAGGCACCGAGCAGCTGGAAGGCCTCGCCCAGCCCGTGCACCTCGATGAACGCGGCCGTCCAGGCGGCCCGCTCCTCGGGCGGCAGGACGGCCAGCAGCTTGGCCGGGGCGCCGGTGACGCGCGGGGCGCGGGCCCGGCCGGCGCCGCGGGCGGCCGGCACCGGGGCCGGGCCGAGCAGCGCCCGGGCCCAGTCGGCGTCGTTCTGCCGGACGGCGGCGCGCGCCCAGGCCTCCCGGAGGTCGTCGGCCCAGCTGCTGCTGGTCTCGTCGATGCTGTCGCCGACCCGCAGGGCGAGCAGTTGTTCGGGCGTCAGACCGGTGCTCTCCGGCCAGACCGCGAGCGGGGCGGCGGCCACCACCTCGCCGAACCACCAGGCCCGTTCGCCGCGTCCGGTGGGGGACCTGGGGGTGATGCCGTCGCGCTGCATCTGCGCGTCGCACTCGACGGGCGGGGTGACCAGCAGGTGGGTGCCCGCCTCGGCGAGGCGGACGGCGGTGCGCGCCCGCTCGGCCATCCGACCCGCCAGGGCGGAGCCGGGCAGGGTGGAGAGCAGTTCGGCGGCGGTGGCCCGGACGTTCTTGCTGCGGTCGCCGAGGGCGGCCTCCAGGAACGGTTCGTCGGCGGGGGAGAGGCCGTCCTGGAGGGCGTCCAGGAAGAGCAGGCGGTCCTCGGCGCGCTCGGTGGACCAGGTGCTCCGCAGCAGCTCCAGCCCGGCGGCCGGGTCGCTGCGGCGCAGCAGCGTGAGGTGGGTGACGCGCTCGGCGAACAGGCCCTCGTGCCACAGGTGGTGGTCGGTGGGGGCGTCACTCGGCGCCGGCGCCTGGACGGTGGTGCGCAGGACGAACCGCCAGTCGGGGTTCTGCTCGCCCAGCCAGCGGCCCAGCGGGCCGGCCAACGCGACGGCGTCGGAGCGCAGTTCGCTGCGCGCGCGGGCGGCGTCGAGCAGCCCGGGTATCAGCGCGGCGGGCGGCCGCAGGCCCCGGGCGCGGGCGGTGGCGAGCCACTGCGGCAGCAGCTCGGTCAGGTTGGCCAGGGTGCCCGCGCCGCCGCTGCCCGTACGGCCGGCCAGCAGGACGGCCAGCCGACGGGCGGCCGGTTCGGACAGCTCCGGGCGGGGGTCCTCGGGCGAGGGCGGGCCGGGCGGTTCGGCGGCCGGTACGGGCAGCGCGCCCGCCCGGCGGCGCACGGTGGCGAGGGCGGCCAGCTCCAGCAGCGCGGTGGCCGGGTCGGTGAGGTCCACGGCGTCGGCGAGCGGCAGGGCGGTGGCCGGGACCGGGCGGCGGTCGGTGCCGAGCAGGGCGCTGGTGTGCAGGGTCTCCCACGGGTCCTGGATGGTCGTCATTCTCGGTGCGCTCCCTAGGGGTTGGTGAGGCCGACCGGGCGGTGCCCGGCGGGCCAGGCCGTGACCGGGGCGAAGCCCTGGTGGCCGTACTCGCCGAAGACCGTCAGCGGACGGCCGGTGGAGACCGCGGCCAGCCGCCACAGCGCCGCCTCCGGGACGGCCGGGGCGCGGACGGGCAGGGTGTGCCGGCCGTCCGTCAGGTACCAGCCGTCAGGGGCGCGGACCGGGACGACGTCGGCGAGGGTGGTGGGCCAGCTCTCCAGCCACGGGTCGTCGGCGACGGCGGTGCCGTACCCGGCCACCGCCTCGGCGACGGTGAGCCCCGCGGGCGGGTCGGCCGGGCCGGCCTCGGGGGCGCCGTAGCGGGTGCCGAGGACGGCGCGCAGCGGGCGGGCGCCGGGGTGGTAGGCGAGTTCGGCCTCCAGCAGGTGGCCGGTGGGCAGGGCGAGGTCGGGTGCCTGGCCGGGGCGGCCGAAGGCGAGCAGCAGGGCCGTGCGGCCGGTCTTGGCCCCGCGCAGCCAGACCCGGCGGGTCGTGAGCCGCTCGTCGGCGGTGTCGCGGCTGCCGAGCACCAGCCAGCGGTCGCGGACGGTGGGGCCGGCCAGCACCTCGGCGGCGTCCAGGGTGTAGCCGACCCGGGTGCGGACGGTGGCGGCGAGCTCGGCGGGCAGCTCGTCGACCCGGGTGGCGGCGGTGGCGAGCAGGTGCAGCATCGCGTACTCCTCCAGCAGCCGCTCCTGCGGCAGCGCGTCGAGTTCGCGGACCCGGGTGGCCAGGCCGGGGGCCTGCGCGTCGACCATCCGGGCGGCGACCTCCTCCCAGGGCCCGGCGGTGGACTGGTCGGCCAGCCCGTGCCGGACCCGGTCGGCCAGGCGCAGCCGCAGCTCGGCCGCGCCGGCCGCGACCCGGGCGCCGCGCTTCTCGGCCCGGCGCCGGGCGGCCTCAGGGTCGGCCGGGGCCGCCGCGCGCTTCTCGGCGCGCTCCTGACGGGCCTTGAGCCAGTCGTCCGCCCAGTCGGCGGGTTCGGCGGCCGGGACGGCCTCCGGGGAGCCGCTCCACAGCAGGAGGAGTCCGAGCGCGTGCTTGCACGGGAACTTCCGGCTGGGGCAGCTGCACTGGTAGGCGGGCGTGGCGAGTTCGATCACGGTGCGGTACGGCGTGCGGCCGCTGCCCTTGCACTCGCCCCAGACCGCGGTGCCGTCGGTGCCCGTGCCGGACCACGGCGCGGGCGAGGAGAGCTTGCCCGCGGACTTCTGCGACGAGGCGTCAGGCGCCAGGGACAGGACGTGTTCGGTGCTCCAGCGTTCCTCCATGCGACCGACCGTAGGCGGCGGCACTGACAGTGGCTGACTGTCCGTCGCCCCCGCCGGTGCGGCGGCCGGGGCCGGTGTCAGTGGCGCGGTGCAGGGTGGTTCCCACAGGCCGGGACGCCGACCTGGCTCCCCCCGATCACCCTGTCGCCGGGGCACCCGTGTGCCCCGGCGGCCGACCCGAAGGAGCCCCCATGACCGAGGTTCTGCGGCAGCACGCCGAGGACGCCTTCGCCGGCGAACTGGCCGCCCTGGCCGCGCAGGACGACCGTCCGCGCCCCGAGCGCTGGAGGTTGTCGCCGTGGGCCGTGGCGACGTACCTGCTCGGCGGTGAGCTGCCCGACGGCACCCCGATCACCCCCAAGTACATCGGTCCGCGCCGGGTCGTCGAGGTCGCCGTGACGACCCTGGCGACGGACCGGGCGCTGCTGCTGCTCGGCGTGCCCGGCACCGCGAAGACCTGGGTGTCCGAGCACCTGGCCGCCGCGATCAGCGGCGACTCCACGCTGCTGGTGCAGGGCACGGCCGGCACGCCCGAGGAGGCCGTCCGGTACGGCTGGAACTACGCCCGGTTGCTCACCCACGGCCCCAGCCGGGACGCCCTGGTGCCCTCGCCGCTGATGCGGGCGATGGCCGACGGCAAGCTCGCCCGGGTCGAGGAGCTGACCCGCATCCCGGCCGACGTGCAGGACAGCCTGATCACCGTGCTGTCCGAGAAGACGCTCCCGGTGCCGGAGTTGGGCGGCGAGACGCAGGCCGTCCGCGGCTTCAACGTGATCGCCACCGCCAACGACCGCGACCGCGGTGTCAACGAGCTCTCCAGCGCGCTGCGCCGCCGCTTCAACACCGTGGTGCTGCCGCTGCCGGGCTCGCTGGAGGAGGAGGTCGACATCGTCACCCGCCGGGTCAACCAGCTCGGCCGCTCCCTGGAACTGCCCGAACTGCCCGGCGGCGCCGAGGAGATCAGGCGCGTGGTCACCGTGTTCCGCGAGCTGCGGGCCGGGATCACGGTGGACGGCCGGACGAAGGTCAAGACTCCCAGCGGCACCCTCTCCACCGCCGAGGCGATCTCGGTGGTGACCAACGGCCTGGCCCTGGCCACCCACTTCGGCGACGGCGTGCTGCGGGCCGGGGACGTGACGACGGGCATCCTCGGCGCCGTCGTCCGCGACCCGGTGGCGGACCAGGCGGTCTGGCGCGAGTACGTCGAAGGGGTGGTGCGCGAGCGCGACGGCTGGAAGGACTTCTACCGCGCCGCCCGCGAGGTGACGGCATGAGCGACGCCGAGGTCGCCCTGCTCGGCATCCGTCACCACGGACCCGGCTCGGCCCGGGCGGTGGCCGCCGCGCTGGCCGGCTGGCGGCCGGACGCGGTGCTGATCGAGGGCCCGCCGGAGGCCGACGACATCGTCCACCTCGCCGCCGAGAAGGACCTGGTGCCGCCGGTCGCCTTGCTCGCCCACGCGGTGGACGACCCGGCGAAGGCCGCCTTCTGGCCGTACGCCGAGTTCTCCCCGGAGTGGGTGGCGATCCGCCACGCCGTCGAGCACGACCTGCCGGTGCGCTTCATCGACCTGCCCGCCGGGTACGGCCTCGCGCCCGCCGGACCGGCCGGGGAGGACGCAGCCGGGGAGGACGCCGCCGAGGAGCCGCCCGCCGACCCGGTGGCGCTGCTCGCCGAGGCGGCCGGGCACGACGACCCGGAGCGCTGGTGGGAGGACGTGGTCGAGCACCGCGCGCCCGGCACCGACGCGCTGGCGCCGTTCGCCGCCGTCGCCGAGGCGATGGGCGCGCTGCGCGCCGAGGGCCTCGGCGAGTCCCGCCGGGACCTTCGGCGCGAGGCGTACATGCGCCAGCGGATCCGCGCCGCGCGCCGGGCCGGGCACCGGCGGATCGCCGTGGTCTGCGGCGCCTTCCACGTCCCCGCGCTGGAGACGATGCCCACCGTCGCCCACGACCGGGCCCTGCTCGCCGAGCTGCCGAAGAAGGTCCGGACGGACATCACCTGGGTCCCCTGGACGCACCGCCGACTCTCCCAGACCACCGGTTACGGAGCGGGCGTGCAGTCGCCCGGCTGGTACCACCACCTGTTCACCACCGAGGGCGACCCGGTGCCGCGCTGGCTCACCCGGGCCGCCGACCTCCTGCGCGCCGAGGACCACCCGGTCTCCTCCGCCCACGTCATCGAGGCGGTCCGGCTCGCCGAGACCCTGGCCGTGCTGCGCGGTCGCCCGCTGGCCGGGCTGACCGAGACCCTGGACGCCGTCCGCGCGGTGCTCTGCGAGGGCTCGGACGTCGCGCTGGAGCTGGTCCGGGACCGGCTGGTGGTCGGCGACGTGCTCGGGGAGGTCCCGGACAGCGCCCCGGCGGTGCCGCTGCAGCGCGACCTCGCCCGGCTGCAGCGCTCGCTGCGGCTCAAGCCCGAGGCCGCGCCCAGGGACGTCGACCTCGACCTGCGCAAGGAGAACGACGCCGCCCGTTCGCGGCTGCTGCACCGGCTGCGGCTGCTGGGGGTGGACTGGGGCGTGCCCGCCCGCTCCGCGATCGGCTCCACCGGGACGTTCCGGGAGAGCTGGCGGCTGTGCTGGCAGCCGGAGTTCGCGGTCCGGATCGCCGAGGCCGCCCAGTGGGGCACCACGGTCGAGGAGGCGAGCACCGCGAAGGCCGTCGGCACCGCCCGCTCGGCCGTCGAACTCGCCGAACTGACCGGCCTGGTGGAGTCCTGCCTGCTGGCCGGGCTGTCCGGCGCGCTGCCCGCCGTGATGCGGGTGCTCGCCGACTGCGCGGCCCTGGACACCGACGTCGCGCACCTGGCTGGGGCGCTGCCCGCGCTGGTCCGCGCGCTGCGCTACGGCGACGTGCGCGGCACCGACCACGGCGCGCTCGCCGAGGCCGCGGCGGGCCTGGCCGAGCGGGTCTGCGTCGGACTGCCGCCCGCCTGCGTCGGCCTGGACGCGGAGAGCGCGGCGGCGATGCGCGGCCGCCTCGACGAGGTGCACGGCGCGATCGGGCTGCTGACCTCCGACGCCGCACCGGCAGCCGTAGACCCGGGTGACGGCCCGGACGGCCCGGACGGCCCGGGCAGCGCGGACCGTCCCGACGGCCTGGCCGACCGGTGGGCCGCCGCCCTGCGCTCCCTGGCCGCCCGCGAACCGTCCGGCGGCCCGGCCACCGGCGCCCCCGGCGTGCTCCGCGGCCGGGCCGTGCGACTGCTGCTGGACGACGGACGGCTCGACTCCGAGGAGGCCGGCCGCCGACTGCGGCTGGTGCTGTCCGTCGCCAACGCCCCGGCGGACGCGGCCGGCTGGGTCGAGGGCTTCCTCACCGGCGGTGGCGCCCTGCTGCTGCACGACCCCCGGCTGCTCGCCCTGCTGGACGAGTGGCTGACCGGGGTGAGCGGTGAGGTCTTCACCGACGTCCTGCCGCTGCTGCGCCGCACCTTCGCCGGGCTGGAAGCGGGCGTGCGCACCACCATCGGCGGCCGGGTCGCGGCCGGCCCGCTCGGCGGACCCCAGGCGCACCCGGCCCCGGCGGGCGAGCTGGACCGGGCCCGCGCCGAGGCGGCCGACCCCGTGGTGGCCCTGCTGCTCGGCGTCCGCCCGAAGATCCCCCGCCAGGCGACCGGCCGCAACACCTGACCGACGCACCGACCACGTCCGGCCGGCGAACACCCCACCGACCACACCCCACCCCCCGGCCACGTCCGACCGGCCACATCCGACCGGCCACGTCCGTCGGTCACCCCGGACCACCGCCCGGCGAAGGAGGACCCCATGGCAACCACGACCGATGAACGGCTGCGCCGCTGGCGGCTGGTGCTCGGCGGCGAGGCCGACGGCACCGGCCGCACCCTGCGCGGCCGGGACGCCGCGATGGACGGCGCCCTCGCCGCCCTCTACCGCGGCACGCCCGAGGAGGGCGGCCGGGCCGGCCGCGGCGGGCGCCGCAGTGCCGGGCTCGGCGGCTCGGCCCCGCAGGTGGCCCGCTGGCTGGGCGACATCCGGGAGTACTTCCCGTCCACCGTCGTCCAGCTGATGCAGCAGGACGCGATCACCCGGCTCGGTCTGGACCGGCTGCTGCTGGAGCCGGAGATGCTGGAGGCCGTGGAACCGGACGTCCACCTGGTCGGCACCCTGCTCTCGCTCAAGCACGCGTTGCCCGAGACCACCCGGGAGACCGCCCGGGCCGTGGTCGGCAAGGTGGTCGCCGACCTGGAGCGCCGGCTCGCCGACCGCACCCGGGCCACCGTCGGCGGCGCCCTCGACCGCAGCGCCAAGGTCAACCGGCCCCGGCACCGGGACATCGACTGGGACCGGACGATCCGGGCCAACCTGAAGAACTACCTGCCCGAGCACGGCACCGTCGTCCCCGAGCGGCTGGTCGGCTACGCCCGCGCCCAGCGCGCCGTGAAGAAGGAGGTCATCCTCTGCATCGACCAGTCCGGCTCGATGGCGCCCTCGGTCGTGCACTCGGCGGTCTTCGGCGCGGTCCTCGCCTCGATGCGCACCCTGGACACCCGGCTGGTCGTCTTCGACACCTCGGTGGTCGACCTCACCGAGCAGCTCACCGACCCGGTGGACGTCCTGTTCGCCACCCAGCTTGGCGGCGGCACCGACATCAACCGCGCGCTCGCCTACTGCCAGTCGAGGATCACCCGCCCCTCCGAGACCGTCGTCGTCCTGATCAGCGACCTGTACGAGGGCGGCATCCGGGACGGCATGCTCAAGCGGGTCGCCGCGATGAAGGCGGCCGGCGTCCAGTTCGTCGCCCTGCTCGCGCTCTCCGACGAAGGTGCGCCCGCCTACGACCACGCGCACGCCGCCGCCCTGGCCGCCCTCGGCGCGCCGGCCTTCGCCTGCACCCCCGACGCCTTCCCCGGGATCATGGCGGCGGCCCTCGAGAAGCGCCCGATCCCGGTACCTGACCAGGGGGTGTGAGGGATTCACCCGGACGCGCGAATCCACCCGATCGGTGGACCGGACGTTCACCGGACGTTCTAGGCTGTCTGTGACGGTTCTCACCCATGCCGGGCAGGCCCCGGGCGGAACAGTCCCGTCCCACGGGGATAACCTGCCAGACGGACGTGACGCGCGTGTTGATTGACGTGTGCGCCCGTGGCTGTGTGGGCCGCAAGGCCGTACCTCTGCGTACCCGCACCGCCCCGACGACCCGCAGCGAAGATCCTGCCGTGGCACGCTCGTAGAGACACAATCCGCGACCACGAACAAGGACAAACACGTGGACCTGTTCGAGTACCAGGCGAGGGACCTCTTCGCCAAGCACGGTGTGCCCGTGCTTGACGGCGATGTCATCGAGACCGCCGCAGACGCTGCCGCCATCGCGGAGCGCTTCGGCGGCCGCGCCGTCGTCAAGGCTCAGGTGAAGGTGGGCGGCCGAGGCAAGGCCGGCGGCGTCAAGCTCGCCGCCGACCCGGCGGACGCCGTCGCCAAGGCCGAGCAGATCCTCGGCATGGACATCAAGGGCCACACCGTTCACAAGGTGATGCTGGCCCAGACCGCGGACATCCAGGACGAGTACTACGTCTCGTTCCTGCTGGACCGCACCAACCGCACCTTCCTGGCCATGGCCAGCGTCGAGGGCGGCGTGGAGATCGAGGTCGTCGCCGAGCAGAACCCCGAGGCGCTCGCCAAGATCCCGGTCGACGCCAACGAGGGCTGCACCCCGGAGAAGGCCGCCGAGATCGTCGCCGCGGCCAAGTTCCCGGCCGAGGTCGCCGACCAGGTCGCCGAGGTCCTGCAGAAGCTGTGGACCGTCTTCATCAAGGAGGACGCCCTCCTCGTCGAGGTCAACCCGCTGATCAAGTCCGGCGACGGCAAGATCATCGCGCTCGACGGCAAGGTCTCCCTGGACGAGAACGCCGAGTTCCGCCAGCCCGAGCACGAGGCCCTGGAGGACAAGGCCGCGGCCAACCCGCTGGAGGCCGCCGCCAAGGCCAAGGGCCTGAACTACGTCAAGCTCGACGGCCAGGTCGGCATTATCGGCAACGGCGCGGGCCTCGTCATGAGCACCCTCGACGTGGTCGCCTACGCCGGTGAGAACCACGGCGGCGTCAAGCCCGCCAACTTCCTCGACATCGGTGGCGGCGCCTCCGCCGAGGTCATGGCGAACGGCCTGGAGATCATCCTGGGCGACCCCGACGTCAAGTCGGTCTTCGTCAACGTCTTCGGCGGCATCACCGCGTGCGACGCGGTCGCCAACGGCATCGTGCAGGCCCTGGAGCTCCTCGCGAGCAAGGGCGAGAACGTCACCAAGCCGCTGGTCGTCCGCCTGGACGGCAACAACGCGGAGCTGGGTCGCAAGATCCTCGACGACGCCAACCACCCGCTGGTCCAGCGCGTGGACACCATGGACGGCGCCGCTGACCGCGCCGCCGAGCTGGCCAACAAGTAAGGAAGGGGACTTAACACCATGGCTATCTTCCTTACCAAGGACAGCAAGGTCATCGTCCAGGGCATGACCGGCGCCGAGGGCATGAAGCACACCCGCCGCATGCTCGCCTCCGGCACCCAGATCGTCGGCGGTGTCAACCCGCGCAAGGCCGGCACCACGGTCGACGTCGACGGCACCGAGATCCCGGTCTTCGGCTCCGTCGCCGAGGCGATGGAGAAGACCGGCGCGGACGTCTCCGTCCTCTTCGTGCCGCCGGCCTTCACCAAGGCCGCCGTCATCGAGGCCATCGACGCCGAGATCGGCCTGGCCGTAGTCATCACCGAGGGCGTTCCGGTGCACGACACCGCCGCCTTCTGGGCGTACGCCGGCTCGAAGGGCAACAAGACCCGGATCATCGGTCCGAACTGCCCCGGCCTGATCAGCCCCGGACAGTCGAACGCCGGCATCATCCCGGCCGACATCACCAGCTCCGGCAAGATCGGTCTGGTCTCGAAGTCCGGCACCCTGACCTACCAGCTCATGTACGAGCTGCGCGACATCGGCTTCTCCTCGGCCGTGGGCATCGGCGGTGACCCGGTCATCGGCACCACCCACATCGACGCCCTCAAGGCCTTCCAGGAGGACCCGGAGACCGAGATCATCGTCATGATCGGTGAGATCGGTGGCGACGCCGAGGAGCGTGCCGCGGCCTACATCGCCGAGCACGTCACCAAGCCGGTCGTCGGCTACGTCGCGGGCTTCACCGCCCCCGAGGGCAAGACCATGGGCCACGCCGGCGCCATCGTCTCCGGCTCCTCGGGCACCGCCCAGGCGAAGAAGGAGGCCCTGGAGGCCGCCGGTGTCAAGGTCGGCAAGACGCCGTCCGAGACCGCTCGCCTGGCCCGCGAGATCATCGCCGCCAAGGCCTGATCCCGCTCCCGGCGCGCAACGAGCGCCCCCGCCCTTCCCGGGCGGGGGCGCTCGCCGTTTCCGGGCCGGGCCGCCCAACGCTCGCGCCGCCGGGCCGCCCGACGCTCGCGCCGCCGGGCCGCCCGACGCTCGCGCCGGCCGACGTCAGTGCGCGCGCGGGCCCGGCGCGCACGGCCGCGGCGACCACGGCCGGCAGACCGCCGGGGCCTTCGGGGGCGGGGCGTCCGCGCCCCGGGCCGCCGCCGGCTCCCAGCGGGCGACCGCCTGCGGGTGCGGCTCCACCAGCACCGCCTCCAACCCGGGCGCCGGGCTGCACCACAGGCTGCGGATGCCGTTCGGGGCCCCGCCCGGCAGCAGCGGCACGCCCGCCTCCTCCTGGTCGGCGGACAGGCACAGCGAGGGCGCCGGCGGGTCCGGCGGCCGGAACAGCACCGCCGGCCGCACACCCGCCAGGGTCGCCAGGGTCGCCCCGCCCACGGCCACCGTCAGCAGTGCCGCCGCGCCCGTCCGGCTCGCCGTCCACAGCCGGTGCTTGGCCCGCAGTACGGGCACCGGCGACCGGTGCGGTTGCGGACACCCCCGCACCGCCGCCCGGTGCAGCAGTCGGCTCAGCCCGTCCGCGAAGCCCGGCGCCGTCGGATCCGTCCCCACCAGGTCCGGCACCCACTGGGCCAGCGCCGCCCGGGCCGTCCACACCCGGCCCTCGGCGGCCGCCAGCGTCGACTCCACCTCCACCGCGATGGCCGCGGCCGGCAGTCCGAGCCCGTCGTGCAGCACCAGCGCCCGGCGCTGCGGCCGCGACAGGCGCTTGAGCGCCTTCAGCAGCGCCCGGTCGCGGTCGGTCAGCCGGTCGTGGTCCGGCAGCACCGCCTGCGACTCGTCGGCCGGCCGGACCTTGATCCGCCGGTGCGGCAGACCCCAGGCGTGCGCCCGCCGAGGCCCGCCCCGGTGCCAGGGCGACAGCGCCAGCTCGAACGCCCGCACCCGCACCCACCCCTCCGGATCCCCCGACCCGGCCGCCGCGGACCAGCCCCGCCGCGCCTCCCCGAACGCCCGCCGTACGCAGTGCACCGCGCGGTGGCGGCAGGCGGTCAGCAGGAACACCTGCTGCACCAGGCGGGTGTGCGCCGTCTCGTACAGCTCCTCGAAGCGGGGCTGCCCGGAGCGGGGCGCGCCGTGGCCGGGGTGGTCGGGGTCGGGGTGGTCGGGGCCGGGGTCGTCGGGCGCCGGCGCCGGGAGGTCGGCGAGCGCCTCGTCCGCGGCGGGCGGCGGGGCCGGACGCGCTCCCAGGGTGCCCGTCCGGGCGCGCCCGCCCGAGACCGGTGCGGCCGGAACCGTGTGCGTCATGTCGCCGTGCCCTTCCGTGCCCGCGGGGTGCTGCTCTCCGCTCGCAGTGCTGGAACCCGGGGCCGCGGGCACCGGGCCGTCCGGCGCTCCCGTGCCCGCCCGGCGCGCCCGCCCGCCACCGGCCGTGGCCGGGGCGGTCCCGTCGCCGAGCCCCTCCTGGCCGGCCGCCGCCTGCGCGCGCCCGCCACCGGAGGGCCGCTGCGGCCCCTTCGCCATGGTGGCGGCTCGGGCGTCCTGAACGGTGTCGCCACGCCTCGCCGGGTCCATCCGGGCCTGCCCGTCGGCGGTGGTCACGGCGGGCCCGGTCGCGCCGGTCTCCGGGCCGGTCGGGGACGCGGTGTCTGGCCGGGGTGCCTGGTCGGGGCGGGTGGGCGGTGGTTCGCGCGGGGGCGTGTGCGCGGTGGCCCCGGGCTCCTGCCGGGCCCGCCGCGCCGTCCGTTCGCGCCGGCCGCCCGGAGGCGTCGCGGGAGCCGAGGGGTGGGCGGCGGGGGCCGGTGGCGCCGGTTCCGCCTCCGGCTCGGACGGGGCCACCCGGGCCGCGCCGTCGTGGTCGTCCCCGGCCGCACGTGCCGCCGCTGCCGCCCCGGCCCCCGGCGCCGCAACGGCCGTTCGTGTGCGGCCGCCATCGGCCACGGCCTGCCCGCCGCGCGGGGCGGGCCCGAGGGAGGACGGGCTGAGGCCGGCGAAGTTCGCCGGGCGGAGGGCCGGGACGTACGGGAGGGAGCCCGCGGCGAGCGTGAGGGCCTCGCTTTCGGTGGCCGCGCCGAGTTTCCGCATGGCCCGCAGGAGGTAGCTGCGGGCGGTGCTGGGGGTGACGCCGAGGGCCGCGGCGGTGTGGGGGAGGTCGTGTCCGGCGGCGAGGTGGGCGAGGGTCTGGGCCTCACGGGGGGTCAGTTTCCGCAGCAGACGGGCCGCGTCCCGGTCGCCGTCGGCGGGTTCGCGGTGGCGCTCCGGGGTGGGGGAGTCGGCGGTGGACGGCGTGGTCATCAGACGCTCCGGGCCGGGGCGCCGGCGGCTTGGGGGCAGGGTCTGAAAATGCGCATAAGCCAATAATCTGGGACACGGCGGCGGTTTGCCGCTTCACGGAGCATGGCGAGTCGCCTTGGCACCATGAGGCGCATGACGCAGTTGATGGGCCGTCCGATCCTGGAGGCGCCGGGAGAATTGGGCGGCCGCCCCGCCCTGGCCGACCTGTTGGCGGGGGTGCGGACGGCGCTGGTCGGCCTGGCGGTGGTCGGGGTGCCGGTGCTCGGACTCTGGGTGGTGACCCCGTACGCGGACGACGGCGCGGCCGCCGCCACCCGGTTGGCGGGGGCGCTCTGGCTGCTCGGGCACGGTGCGCCGGTGCTGCGCGGGGAGGCGGACGCCCCGCTGAGCGTCACTCCGCTGCTGGTCGGCGCGCTGGCCGTGGTGCGGCTCCACCGGGCGGGTGCCGGGGTCGCGGCGCGGCGCGGACTGCGCTCGCGCTGGGGCGGCCCGGTGGCGCTGTGGGCGGGGTACAGCGCCGTGGCGGTCGCGGTGGCGGTGCACTGCGCCGGTGCCGGGCTGTTCCGCAGCCGGGTGCTGCTGGACGTCCTGGTGGTGGCGCTGGTGGCGGGTCTGGCGACGGCCGCCGGAGTCCGCTCGGCCGAGGCCGTGGCCGGGGCCGGGGACGCCCCGGTCGGCGCCTTCCCGCTGGACCGGCTGGAGCTCCTCCCGCCGCCGTACCGCCCGGCCGGTGCCGCGCCGGTGGTGCGGGCCGCGGCGCTGGCGGCCGGGGCCGGGCTGGTCGCGGCGGGCGGGGTGCTGGTGGCGGTGTCGGCGGTGCTGGACGCGGTGACCGGTGGCGGGCGGGGGATGGCGCTGCTCGGGCGCGGGCCCGCCGCGCTGCTCGGGTTGCTGCTGCTCACGCTGGCGCTGCTGCCGAACGCGGTGCTGTGGGGGGCGGCGTACGCGTTGGGCCCCGGGTTCGCGGTGGGGGCGGGGACGGTGGCGTCGCCGGGCGGGACGGTGCTGGGCCCGGTGCCGGAGTTCCCCCTGTTCGCCCTGCTGCCGGCCGACGGCCCGGGCGGCTGGCGGTGGGCGGTGCTGGTGCTGCCGCTGCTGGCCGGGGTGGTGCCCGCGGTGCTGCTGGGCCGTGCGGCGGCGGGCCTGCGGAGGCCGGTCGCGGGGAGCGAGCGCGTCGGCGGCATGGAAGGGCCCGAGGTGGCCGAGGACCGGTCCGGGCCCTGGCCGCCGGCCGCGACCGTGACGGCGGCCCTGGCGGCGGCCCTGGTGGTCGGGGCGGGCGCGGCGGTGCTGGGCTGGCTGTCCGGTGGGGCGCTGGCGGGCGGGCGGATGGCCTGGCTGGGGCCGCTGCCGTGGCGGGCGGGCCTGGCGGCGGCGGGCTGGTTCGCGCTGGTGGCCGTCCCGGGCGCCCTGCTGGTACGGCTCCGCGCGCTCGCCCCGGTTCGGCCCGGTGCCTCGGGCCCGGCGGACGGTCAGGGCGCGTACGCCCGGCTCGCGTGGCGGGCGCGCCGGGGCGCGCTACGGCTGCGCGCCCGTGCGCACGCCCTGGTGCTGTGGTTGGCCCGGCCGTCCGGGGCTCCGGCCCCGGGCCCCGACGGCCGGGACCCGATCGACTGACGGGCTACTCGGCGTTCCCGGTGAAGTCCACGTACCACTGCGGCGCGTACCGGTCGCAGTTCTCAGCGCCGACGGCGGTCAGCGAGTCCTGCACGCAGGTGACGTAGTCCCGGTAGTGGTAGCCGAGGCCGATCACCGAGGTGGCGACCACGACGGTCATCGCACCGGTCAGGATCCCGGCGAGCGCGGCCGGGGTGAGCGGGTTCGGCGTCGCACCCCCGGGGAGCGGGCCGACCGGGCCCGCCGCGCCGACCCGGCCGGCCGCGGCCGGGCTGCCCTTCGGGCTGCGCAGCGCTCTGATGCCCCAGACGATGCCGAGCACCCCGACCAGCAGGGCGATCCAGTGGAAGCCCGCGAACAGGCAGACCAGCGCGAACGGCCCGGCGAGCGCGGCGTTGCGGGCCCGGCGGTGGGCCGGGTTGGCGGGGTCCAGCCGAGGCGGCTGCGGGGCCGGCGGACGCTGTCCGGGGCGGCCGTCGCCCTGCCCCCACGGCGGCGGCAGCTGCGGGCGCTCGCCGCCCTGGCCGCCGGCGCCGTCCTGGCCCTCGCCGGCCCAGGGACTGCGCGGCTGCCACGGCTGCTCCGGGGCGTCCGCGGGCGGCGGCGCGAAGGGGTTGCGCTCGTTGCTGTCGTCGCCGCTGCTCATGGGTTCAGCCAATCCTTGTCGGTCGGGACTCGGTCGGGACGCGGTAGGGCTCGCCGGGACGCGGTCGGGCTCGTCGGGGCCCGGTCGTGACTCGTCGGCGCGGTCGCCCGCGCCCTCCCATGATCCCGCAGCCGTTCCCCGCGCCACCGGCGGCCCGGCCCGGCGCCGCCGCCGGCCCGGATCCGGGCCGTCCGGTCCGGCCCGGGCCGGGCGCGACTCCGGTGCGGTGGGCCCGAGGAGATCCCCGTCTCAACTACGCGCGTAGCGCCGCCGGGAGGGTGCGGAGGCCGTCCGACCAGCCGTTATCGTGGTGACGGTCAGCAGCTCACATCGGTTCCCGGGGCCCGTGTCATGGCGGGTTCTCCTGGTGTTCCCCCTCGCTCGACCTGCCGTTCGTAGTGGCCCCACCGCCGGTGGACGTACCAGCGCACGGCGCCCGACCTACGGAGAATCGCGCAGTGGCCGCCGCCCCCGCCCAGCACTTCCCGCCCCGTACGCCCGGACCGGCCCGCCTGGTGGTGCTGGTCTCCGGCTCCGGCACCAACCTGCAGGCGCTGATCGACGCCGTCGCGGACCCGGCGTACGGCGCCGAGATCCTGGCCGTCGGCGCGGACCGGGACGGGATCGCGGGCCTGGAGCGCGCCGCGGAGGCCGGTCTGCCGACCTTCGTCCACCGGGTGAAGGACTTCGCCGACCGGGCCGGCTGGGACCGCGCGCTGACCGCCTCCGTCGCCGAGTACGAGCCGGACCTGGTGGTCACGGCCGGCTTCATGAAGATCCTCGGCCCCGAGTTCATCGCCGCCTTCGCCGGGCGGATCGTCAACACCCACCCCGCACTGCTGCCCGCCTTCCCCGGTGCCCACGGCGTCACCGACGCGCTCGCGTACGGCGTGAAGGTCACCGGCTGCACCGTCCACCTGGTCGACGCCGGCGTGGACACCGGGCCGATCATCGCGCAGGGCGTCGTCGAGGTCGTCGACGCCGACCACGCCGATGGCGGCGAAGCGCTGCACGAGCGCATCAAGACTGTCGAGCGCAAGCTGCTCGTCGACGTCGTGGGCCGGTTGGCCCGCGAAGGTCACCGCATCGAGGACCGAAAGGTATGGATCCCGGCATGAGTGCCAGCTCCACCACCCCCCCTGTCTCCGAGAACGTCCGTCCGATCCGTCGTGCGCTGATCAGCGTGTACGACAAGACCGGTCTGGAGGAGCTGGCCCAGGGCCTGCACGCCGCCGGGGTCGCCATCGTCTCCACCGGTTCCACCGCCGGCCGGATCGCCGCCGCCGGTGTCCCGGTGACCGAGGTCTCCGAGCTGACCGGGTTCCCGGAGTGCCTGGACGGGCGCGTGAAGACCCTGCACCCCCGCGTGCACGCCGGCGTGCTGGCCGACCTGCGGCTGGAGTCGCACCGCGCGCAGCTGGCCGAGCTGGGCGTCGAGCCCTTCGACCTGGTCGTGGTGAACCTCTACCCGTTCAAGGCCACCGTCGCCTCCGGCGCCACCCCGGACGAGTGCGTCGAGCAGATCGACATCGGCGGCCCGAGCATGGTCCGCGCCGCCGCCAAGAACCACCCCTCGGTGGCTGTCGTGGTCGACCCGGCCCGTTACGGCGACGTGCTGACGGCCGTCCGCGAGGGCGGCTTCGACCTGGCCACCCGCAAGCGCCTGGCCGGTGCCGCGTTCGCCCACACCGCCGCCTACGACGTGGCCGTCGCCTCCTGGTTCGAGGCCGGCTACGCGCCGAGCGACGAGCGCTTCCCGGAGTTCCTGGGCTCGACCTGGGAGCGGCAGAACGTGCTGCGCTACGGCGAGAACCCGCACCAGGGCGCCGCGCTGTACAGCGACGGCACCGGCGGCCTGGCCGGCGCGCAGCAGCTGCACGGCAAGGAGATGTCGTACAACAACTACGTCGACACCGACGCCGCCCGCCGTGCCGCGTACGACCACGCGGAGCCGGCCGTCGCGATCATCAAGCACGCCAACCCGTGCGGCATCGGGACCGGCGCCGACGTCGCCGAGGCTCACCGGAAGGCGCACGAGTGCGACCCGGTCTCCGCGTACGGCGGCGTGATCGCGGTCAACCGCCCGGTCACCGTCGAGCTGGCCGAGCAGATCGCCCCGATCTTCACCGAGGTCGTCGTGGCCCCGGGCTACGAGGACGGCGCCCTCGAGGTGCTGACCAAGAAGAAGAACCTGCGGCTGCTGCTCGCCCCCGAGGCCCCGGCCAACCGCCAGGAGGCCCGCCCGATCTCCGGCGGCGTGCTGCTGCAGGACGCCGACCGGGTGCACGCCGAGGGCGACGACCCGGCGAACTGGACGCTCGCCACCGGTGAGGCGCTCTCCGCGGCCGAGCTGGCCGAGCTGGCCTTCGCCTGGCGGGCCTGCCGGGCCGTCAAGTCCAACGCGATCCTGCTGGCCAAGGACGGCGCCTCGGTCGGCGTCGGTATGGGCCAGGTCAACCGGGTCGACTCCTGCAAGCTCGCGGTCGAGCGGGCCGGCGAGCGGGCCAAGGGCGCGTACGCGGCCTCGGACGCCTTCTTCCCGTTCGCGGACGGCCCGGCGATCCTGATCGCGGCCGGGGTCAAGGCGATCGTGCAGCCCGGTGGTTCGATCCGTGACGAGGAGGTCGTCGCGGCGGCCGCCGAGGCCGGCGTGACGATGTACTTCACCGGCGCGCGGCACTTCTTCCACTGAGCCCGCTGACGGCGTGACGGCATGACAGGACGGCCCGGCCCCTCCGAAGAGGGGCCGGGCCGCCGCGTCGCGTCGTACGGGCCGGTCAGTACCGCGGCCGGTTGAACCAGTTGACGCCGTCCCGGACGCACATGGCGGTGATCCAGATGATGCTGATCGCCAGCCACAGGAACGCCATCACCAGGCCCACGGCGGTGCCGGCCGAGATGGCGCCCAGCAGGATCAGCAGGCCGACCAGGGCCCCGAGCGAGCCGTACACGATGGTGGTGACCCGGACGCTGTTGCCGCCCTTGCCGAACTTGGCGCCGAGCGTGATGGAGAGCGCCGCGAAGAGCCCGAACAGGACCGCGATGATGATGATGACGCTGGCCGCGGCGTCGCCCATCGCGGTGAACGGGTTGTCGCTGGTCGTGTGCTTGATCGTGTTGGTGGCGTCCTTGGCGGCCGCCCCGATGACCAGGTAGATGATCGCGAGGATCGTCTGCACACCGCCCACGATGAACAGCAGCACCCGCGCGGTCGTCACCAGGCCCGGCATGGACTGCGGCACGGCCGGCGCGTAGCCGTAGGCCGGGGCGGCCTGCGGGTAGCCGTAGCCCGGAGCGGGCGGCGGGGCCTGCTGCGGGTAGCCGTAGCCCGGGGCGGCCGGCGGCTGGCCGTACGGGTTGTTCGGGTCGGGCGGGTAACTCATGGATGCCTCCGGGCAGTTACGGGGACGCGGGGACGGGACGGCGGACGGCCCGGGGCCGGTCGGTGAGTCGGGTCGCCGACCGGACGGGACAGTAGCGGAGCAGGGTGACAGCCCGGCGGCGATGACGGGCGCCGGCGGCTCAGCGGCCTGATGGGCGCAGGAGGGGAGCCGTCGACGGGCCCGGTGCGGGCGGGACGGCGCCGCGACGGTCGGGCTGCTCGATGTGCTGTGGTCGACTCACTGGCTCTTTCCCCCGGGTACGCTCCGCCGCGGGATCCGTCGGCCCGTCACCGGGCCGGATCGCGGCGGGAATGCGCTTATCGTCATCCGGACGGTAGCGCCGTGTCCAGCCGGTTCCCAGGAACGGATCGAGACTGTGGCGCAACCGCAACGTGCGGCGGACCTTCGTACCCGTCCGGCCGTTCGGCCGGGGCGGGCCGCACCGCCGGCCGCCGGTCCGGGCGCGGGAGACCGCCGGCCGTGGTACGGCGACCTGTCGCGATCCGGGAGAATGGGGTCATGACTGCCCAGATTCTCGATGGCAAGGCCACCGCCGCCGCGATCAAGTCCGAACTCGCCGCCCGCGTGGCGGCCCTCAAGGCGAAGGGCGTCACGCCCGGCCTCGGCACCGTCCTGGTCGGCGACGACCCGGGCAGCCGCTGGTACGTGAACGGCAAGCACAAGGACTGCGCCGAGGTCGGCATCGCCTCGATCCAGCGCGAGCTGCCCGCCACGGCCTCCCAGGAGGACGTCGAGAACGTCGTCCGGGAGCTCAACGCCGACCCGTCCTGCACCGGCTACATCGTCCAGCTGCCGCTGCCCAAGGGCCTGGACCAGAACCCGGTCCTGGAGCTGATGGACCCGGACAAGGACGCCGACGGCCTGCACCCGACCTCGCTCGGCCGGCTCGCCCTCGGCATCGACGGCCCGCTGCCCTGCACCCCGCTGGGCATCGTCGAGCTGCTGCGCCGCCACGACGTCGAGATCAACGGCGCCGAGGTGGTCGTGGTCGGCCGCGGCATCACCGTCGGCCGCTCGATCGGCCTGCTGCTGACCCGCCGCAGCGAGAACGCCACCGTCACCCTGTGCCACACCGGCACCCGGGACCTGAGCGCCCACCTGCGCAAGGCCGACATCATCGTGGCCGCCGCCGGTGTGCCGCACCTGGTCAAGCCGGAGGACGTCAAGCCGGGCGCCGCGGTGCTGGACGTGGGCGTCAGCCGCAGCGAGGGCAAGATCGTCGGCGACGTCCACCCGGGCGTGGCCGAGGTGGCCGGCTGGATCTCCCCGAACCCCGGCGGCGTGGGCCCGATGACCCGCGCGATGCTGCTCAACAACATCGTCGAGGCGGCCGAGCGCCGCGCCGGCATCTGACACCCCAGGGACGGCGAGCATGACTGAACCGCGACCGGCGCGGTCCCGGCGCAGGCCGGTCAAGACCACCGGCACCCTGCCGCCCGAGGGCTCGGCCGCCGCCCTCGGGCGCGAGCACGCCCTGCCGGTCCGGCAGTGGCCGATAACCCTGGTGCTGCTGGTGGTCGGCGCCGGCCTCGCGGTGACCTGGTTCGCCGATTTCAAGGACGGCTTCAAGTACGGGCTGCTGATCCTCGGCGGCGGCGTGCTGCTCGGCGCGGTGCTGCGCCTGGTGCTGCCCGAGGTCGGGATGCTGGCGGTGCGCAGCCGCTTCACCGACGTGATCGTGCTGACCTTCCTGGGCGCCTCGATCGTGCTGCTGACCCTGGTCGCGCAGCCGAACCCGTGGCTGCAGATCCCGTTGCTCGACAACATCGGCCAGCTGATGGGCCGGCCCAAGCACTGACCGGCGCCCGCGAGCGCCGGTCGGGCGCCCCGTGCGGCCCCCGTCCGTCCCCCGGCACTCCGGGCGGCGGACGGGGGCCGCGGTGCGTCTGTGACGCATCAGCCACGCCCGCACCCGAGGCGTACGCTTCCCTTTGCGATAACCTGACGCCGGTCTCTCGATGTCGAGAGACCGTCCTCGGCTCCAGTGTGCCGGTGTGCCCTGGGGCACCTGGCGATTTGCTGGAGAAGGTAGAAATGACCCGCACCCCCGTCAACGTCACCATCACCGGAGCGGCCGGCCAGATCGGCTACGCGCTGCTCTTCCGCATCGCCTCGGGCCACCTGCTCGGTGCCGACGTGCCGGTGAACCTGCGCCTCCTGGAGATCCCGCAGGGCCTCAAGGCCGCCGAGGGCACCGCCATGGAGCTCGTCGACTGCGCCTTCCCGCTGCTGCGCGACATCAAGATCACCGACAACCCGAACGAGGCCTTCGACGGCGCCAACGTCGCGCTGCTGGTCGGCGCCCGTCCGCGCACCGCGGGCATGGAGCGCGGCGACCTGCTGTCGGCCAACGGCGGCATCTTCGGCCCGCAGGGCAAGGCCATCAACGACAACGCCGCGGACGACATCAAGGTCCTGGTCGTCGGCAACCCGGCCAACACCAACGCCCTGATCGCCCAGCGCAACGCCCCGGACGTCCCGGCCGAGCGCTTCACCGCGATGACCCGCCTGGACCACAACCGCGCCCTCGGCCAGCTGTCCGGCAAGACCGGCGCCCTGGTCTCCGACATCAAGCGCGTCACCATCTGGGGCAACCACTCCGCGACCCAGTACCCGGACATCTTCCACGCCGAGATCGCCGGCAAGCCGGCCTTCGAGGCCGTCGGCAGCGACCAGGCCTGGCTGGAGAAGGAGTTCATCCCGACCGTCGCCAAGCGCGGCGCCGCCATCATCGACGCCCGCGGCGCCTCCTCGGCCGCCTCGGCCGCCAACGCCGCCATCGACCACGTGTACACCTGGGTCAACGGCACCGCCGAGGGCGACTGGACCTCCATGGGCGTCGTCTCCGACGGCTCCTACGGCGTCCCGGCGGGCCTGATCTCCTCCTTCCCGGTCACCACCAAGGACGGCAAGTTCGAGATCGTCCAGGGCCTGGAGATCTCCGACTTCTCGCGCGCCCGCATCGACGCCTCGGTCCAGGAGCTGGCCGAGGAGCGCGACGCGGTGCAGGAGCTGGGCCTCATCTGAGCCCGCGGAGCGCTCCGGCGGCCCGTCACCCCTTCCGGGGCGGCGGGCCGCCGCCGTGTCCGGCCCCGGCGGCGGCCCGCCGTCCTACACTGACCCGCTGTGAACGAAACCCTCGGGGACGCCGCGCTCGTCCTGGTCTTCATCCTGCTGGGCGGGCTGTTCAACGTCGCCGAGATCTCGCTGATCTCGCTGCGCGAGGGCCAGATCCGGACGCTGGAGGCCCACGGCACCCGGCGCTCGGCCCGGGCCGCGCACCTGGCCGCCGACCCCAACCGCTTCCTGGCCGCCGTCCAGGTCGGGGTGACCTGCATGGGCTTCCTGTCCGCCGCCTTCGGCGCGGACACCCTGGCCGGCAAGGTCGCCCCGCTGTTCGTCCGGGCCGGGCTCACCGAGGGCGTGGCCGACGCGATCGCCCTGGTCAGCCTCACCCTGGTGATCAGCTACGTCTCGCTGGTGCTCGGCGAGCTGACCCCGAAGCGGATCGGCCTGCAGCGCGCCGAGTCCATCGCGGTGACCGCCGCCCCGGTGGTGGACGTGATGTCGGTCGTGCTGCGCCCGGTGATCTGGCTGCTCGGCCACTCCACCAACCTGATGGTCCGCCTGCTCGGCGGGGACCCGACGGCCGGCCGCGGCTCGATGAGCTCCGAGGAGCTGCGCGGCCTGGTCGCCGCCAACACCGAACTCGGCAGTGACGAGCGGGCGTTGATCGCCGACGTGTTCGCCGCCGGGGAGCGGCAGCTGCGCGAGGTGATGGTCCCGCGCACCGAGGTGACCTTCCTGGACGCCGAGCGCCCGCTGGCCGCCGTACGGCACCAGGCCGACACCTCGCCGCACTCGCGCTACCCGGTGGTCGAGGGCAGCGCCGACGCGGTGGTCGGCTTCGTCCACGTCCGCGACCTGTACGGCGCGCGCGGTGAGCAGGCCGCCAAGGTCCGCGACCTGGCCCGCCCGGTCAAACTGCTGCCCGGCACCAAGCGGGTGCTGGAGGCGATGGGCGAGATGCGCCGCGAGGGCCACCACCTGGCCATCGTGGTGGACGAGTACGGCGGCACCGCCGGGATCGTCACCCTGGAGGACCTGGTCGAGGAGGTGATCGGCGAGATCCGGGACGAGTACGACCGCCCCGAGGCCGCCCCCACCCGTCGGCTGGCCGGCGGCGGCATGGAACTGGACGGCCTGCTCAACCTCGGCGACTTCGCCGAGGAGACCGGCGTCACCCTGCCCGAGGGCCCGTACGAGACGGTGGCGGGATGTCTGGTCGCCTCGCTCGGCCGGCTGCCGCGGGACGGCGACCAGGTGCGCGTCCCGCTGGACGGCGGCGGCGGGGTGCTGCTGACGGTGGCCAAGGTCGAGGGCCGGCGGATCGCCCGGGTGAGGGTGAGTGCCGTCACACTGGCGGAACCTCCAGGGGCGGACGTTTCCTGAGCGACCGGTGGAACTGGAACAATGGCCCGCATGGTCAACGCAGCGGTCACCGGTCCGGTCAAGGACCGTCCCCGGGTGCTCTCCGGCATCCAGCCCACCTCCGGCTCGTTCCACCTCGGCAACTACCTGGGCGCGGTGCGCCAGTGGGTCGACCTGCAGAAGGACAACGACGCCTTCTACATGGTCGTCGACCTGCACGCGATCACCGTGCCGCAGGACCCCGCGACGCTGCGCGAGAACACCCGGATCTCCGCCGCCCAGCTGCTCGGCGCGGGCCTGGACCCGGACCACTGCACCCTGTTCGTCCAGTCGCACGTGCCCGAGCACGCGCAGCTCGCCTGGGTGATGAACTGCCTCACCGGCTTCGGCGAGGCCTCCCGGATGACGCAGTTCAAGGACAAGTCCTCCCGGTACGGCTCCGACAGCACCACCGTCGGCCTGTTCACGTACCCGATCCTGCAGATCGCGGACATCCTGCTCTACCAGGCGGACGCCGTCCCGGTCGGCGAGGACCAGCGCCAGCACGTGGAGATCACCCGCGACCTCGCCGAGCGGTTCAACACCCGCTACAGCCCGACCTTCACCGTGCCGAAGCCGTACATCCTCAAGGAGACGGCGAAGATCCAGGACCTCCAGGACCCGGCCGTCAAGATGAGCAAGTCGGCGTCCTCGCCCAAGGGCCTGGTGAGCCTGCTGGACGAGCCGAAGGTCAGCGCCAAGAAGTTCAAGAGCGCCGTCACCGACACCGGCACCGTCGTCTCCTACGACGAGGAGGAGAAGCCGGGCGTCTCCAACCTGCTGCGCATCCACTCCGCGCTCAGCGGGCAGTCGGTCGAGCAGCTGGTCGCGCACTTCGAGGGCAAGATGTACGGCGCCCTGAAGACCGAGCTGGCCGAGCTGTTCACCGAGTGGGTGACGCCCTTCCAGGAGCGCACCCGCACCTTCCTGGACGACCCGGCCGAGCTGGACCGGGTGCTGGCGATCGGCGCCGAGAAGGCCCGCGAGGTGGCGTCGGCGACGCTGGAGACGGTGTACGACCGGATCGGCTTCCTCCCGGCCGCCAAGCGGTGACTCCCCTCACACGCCTGCCCGGTGGTGGCGACCTCCCGGAGGTCGTCACCATCGGCGTGTCCGTGAGCGTCCCCGACCCGTACGGCTCGGCGATCCAGGACGCCCGGGCGGGCCACGGCGATCCGCAGGCCCGGTCGATACCGACGCACGTCACCCTGCTGCCGCCGACCGAGGTGCCGGCCGAGCTGCTGCCGAAGATCGAGGAGCACCTGGCGGCGGTGGCGGCCGCGCACCGGCCGTTCCGGATGCTGCTGCGCGGCGCCGGGACCTTCCGCCCGGTGTCCCCGGTGGTGTACGTCCGGGTCGAGGAGGGCGCGCAGGAGTGCCGGCTGCTGGAGGCGGACGTCCGCTCCGGGCCGCTGGCCCGCGAGCTGGCCTTCCCGTACCACCCGCACGTGACGGTCGCCCACGGCCTGCCGGACGACGTGCTGGACCAGGCGTACGAGGGGGCGCGCGGCTTCCGGGCGTCCTTCCAGGTGCCCGGCTTCGGCATCTCCCGGTTCGACGCGGACGAGGTCTGGCGGCCCTGGCGGAGCTACTCCTTCGGCTGAGTCCGGCGCGTCAGGGCGTTCCCCGGCCCCGCCGGGCCCCGCCCGATCCCGCCTCGGCCCGCCCCAGGGCGAGCATCCGGTCCACCACCCGGTGGGCCGCGCCGCCGTCGTCCAGGGCGCAGTGCACGGCCCGGAAGCGCCGGTAGCGCTCGGCGTAGCCCGGCGGTAACCCGCCGCCGCTGTCGGCGAGTTCGCGCAGCGCGCCGAGCAGTTCGGCGGAGGTCGGGACCAGCGGGCCGGGGGCGTGCGACTCGAAGTCGAAGTAGAAGCCGCGCAGGGTGTCGCGGTAGTGCTCCAGGTCGTAGGTGAAGAAGTACACCGGGCGGCCGGTGATGGCGAAGTCGAACACGATCGACGAGTAGTCGGTCACCAGCACGTCGGCGACCAGCAGCAGGTCCTGCGGGTCCGGATAGTCCCCGCAGTCGTACCGGAAGCCGTCGCCGGCGCCCGGCAGGGGCTCGCGCACGTGCGCGTGCGGGCGGACCAGCAGCACGTGGTCCGCGCCGAGCAGGCTCCGGGCGTGGTCGAGGTCCAGCCGCAGGTCGAGCCGGAAGCCGTTGCCGTCGCCGCGCTGCCGGTCCTCGCGCCAGGTCGGCGCGTACAGCACGATCCGCTTGTCGTCGGGGATGCCGAGGCGGCGGCGGACGGCCGCGGCGGTCCGCCGGTCCGGGCGGGCGAGCACGTCGTTGCGCGGGTAGCCGGACTCCAGCACCTCGCCCCGGTAGCGGAAGGCGCGCCGCAGGATCGGGGTGGCGAAGCGGCTGGGGGAGAGCAGCAGGCTCCACTGCGGGGTCTCCCGGTCGAGCGCCGCCAGGTAGCCGTGGTCGGCCAGCCAGGGGTTCTCGACGTCGTGGGCGATCCGCTTCAGCAGGGACCCGTGCCAGGTCTGCACGACGACCTGGCCGGGGCGGCGCTCCAGGAAGTCCGGGAAGTGGGTGTTGCCCACCAGGTACCGGCAGGTGGCCAGTGCCCGGTACCACTCCGGGCTCCAGGTCCGGACCGGGGTGATCCCGGCCGGCAGCCGGGCCTGGGCGTCGTCGACCACCCACAGGTGTTCCAACGGCTCGGCACGGCGCACGAGTTCGGCGTGCACGGCGCGCGGGGAGTCGGCGTAGCCGCGGCCGCCGAACACGTCGTACAGCACCGCTTCGCGCAGCGGCCGGCGCCGGGCGGCGGGGTAGCGCTCGGCGCGCTGGCGGTGCTGCGTCCAGGCGCTGCGCTCGGCGGGGCCGAGCACCGGGGTGGAGTCCACCAGCAGGGTGTCGTGCCAGCGGCGCTGCAGCAGGATCCGCTTGCCGCCGGCCGCGGTGGCGGCGGGGACGGCGGGCAGCGCGGCGGGGGCGGCGAGCAGCGGGCGGCCCGGGCCGGGGCGGTCGGCCGGCTCCAGGGCGGCCTCCCAGATGCCCTTGCGCAGCGGCAGCGCGGCGCCGTCCGAACCGGTGCGGGTGGCGGGCACCCGGGCCAGGAAGCGGCCGTCCCGTCCGGTCTCCACGGGCGTGCGGACCTCGTTCGCGGTGCCGGAGTGCCGCAGCACCAGCTCCAGCCGGTCGGCGGCCGCGCCGGGGCAGTGGCCGGACAGTTCGAAGCCCCCGGCCCGGACCGTGATCCGGTCGACCAGTCCGGCCGGGAGCTGGACGCAGACCTGGAGCCGGCCGTCGGCGAGGTGCTTGAGGTAGAGCGCGCGGTCCGGGGGGCCGGGCAGCGGGTGCTGGCCGGCCACCGGGCCGGCGCGCTCGTCCAGGCAGAGCTGCTCGGTGCCGCCGTCCGGGCGCAGCAGTTCGGCGTCCCAGTGCTCCAGTTCGCCGCCGCCGCGCCCGCCGGCGGTGAACGGCCGGTACGGCAGGCGGACGGTGAAGGTGTTTCCGCCCCGGGTGAGCGGCCGCTCGATCACCGCGTCGCTCTCCCGGTGGCGCAGCCGCAGTACGGTGCCGGACGGGCAGGAGTCGGCGAAGCCGCCCAGCTCGATGCCGTCGGCGGCGCGGACGGCCCGGGTGATCCGTACGGCCGGGCGCTCCAGCCGCAGCCGCAGCCGGCCGTCCGCGAAGTACGGCTGGAGGCGGACGTCGCCGTCCACCCAGTGGGCCGGCGGGTACTCGCCGGAGCCGCACCAGTGCGGGGCGAGTTCGCCGTACTGGCGGCGCACCCGGGTGGCGCGCGGGCGGGTGAAGAGGGTGCCCTCGATCCGCCAGTCGCCGAGCAGCCAGCGGCCCTCGCGGCGCAGCCGTCCGGGTTCCAGCAACGCGGTGAAACCGGACCAGTCGTGGTTGTGGTCGGGCTGGGCGCTGTCGTCGGTGACCTCGGGCATCCGGCGGGGCCGGGAGCGCAGGTGCAGCGGCGGGCCGGCACCGTCCTCGGGGCGCAGCGTCAGCCAGGTCCAGGCGGATCCGGGGCGGCCGGTGTCCAGGCCCCGCGGCCGGGCGAAGCCGGTGAGCTCCAGGCCGCGACGGCGCCAGCGGGCGCGCAGCAGTCCGAACAGGACGTCCCCGTCGTCCGCGGGGCGGCCGGTGCTCGTCCGGGGAGCGGCGTGCGGCAGGACGAGCCGGGTGAGTACGGGCATGGCGATCAGCGCCCTTCGGAATGGAAATTCACATCCCATCCGGAAATGTCGCCATTGGTCAAATGAACGCTTTTTCGAATTCCCTCAGGAATTCTTTTCCTGGAACGCTTTTCCGTGAATCGGACGGACGTTCCACGGACCTTCGCCCGAGTGGTTCCGGGGAACGCGAAGGCGCCCGACACCGGGTGGTGTCGGGCGCCTCGTGGAGGGTGCGCGGGGACTACTCCTTGCGGAGCATCGCGTCGACCACCCGGGCGGCGGCCTTGCCGTCGTCCAGGTCGCAGTACGCCTCGCGGAACGCGGCGGCCTTGTCCGCGTACTCGGCCGCGACCTCGTCCACCCGGCCGAGCGCGGAGACCAGCTCCTCGGAGGTGGCCAGCAGCGGGCCGGGCGCCTCCGCCTCGAAGTCCAGGCTGAAGCCGCGCAGGTTGTCCCGGTAGTGCTCCAGGTCGTGGGTGAAGAAGAACATCGGCTTGCCGGTCGACGCGAAGTCGAACACGCTCGCCGAGTAGTCCGTCACCAGGACGTCGGCGATCAGCAGCAGCTCCGCCATGTCGGGGTAGCTGCCGACGTCCCAGATGTAGCCGTTGCCGGCGCCCGGGATCTGGCCGCACATCACGTTGTGCCGGCGCACCAGCAGCACCTGGTCGTCGCCGAGGGCGGCCTTGGCCGCCTCCAGGTCGATCCGCAGGTCGATCTGGTAGCCGCCCTGCGGCCGGCGCCGGTCCTCGCGCCAGGTCGGCGCGTAGAGCACGACCTTCTTGCCCTCGGGCAGGCCCAGCCGCTCCCGGACCCGCTCCGCGGTCTTCTCCCGGTCGGCCGCGAACAGCAGGTCGTTGCGCGGCGAACCGCTCTCCAGGATCTCGCCCTTGAAGTCGAAGGCGCGCCGCAGCACCGGGGCCGACCAGCTGTTGCCGGCCACCAGCAGGCTCCAGTTCGGCACCTCCCGGGTCAGGCCCTTGAGGTAGTTGGAGTCGGTGAACCAGACCTTCTCGAAGTCGAGGCCGACCTGCTTCAGCGGCGTGCCCTGCCAGGTCTGCAGCACCACCTGGCCGGGGCGGCGGACGAAGAAGTCGGGCAGGTGGGTGCTGGTGACGATGTACTTGGCGGTGGCCAGCGCCTCGAACCACTCCGGGCTCCAGAGCCGGACGGCCGTCGCGCTCTGCGGCAGCTCGACCTGCATGTCGTCGCTGCCCCAGAGGTGCTCCAGCGACAGGCCGCGGCGGACCAGCTCCTCGTGCACGGCCCGCGGCGAGTCGGCGTACATGCTGCCGTTGCCGGCGTTGTACAGCACGGTGTCGCGCACCGGCAGCCGCCGGGCGGCCGGGTAGTCGACGCTGCGCAGCTGGCGCTGGCGGTAGCCGGACCGCTCCTCGGGCAGCAGCGCCGCGTGCGACTCCAGCGACAGGCCGTCGTGGTAGCGCCGCTCCAGCACGATCCGCTTGCCGCGGGACTCCACCTCCAGCGGAAGCGAGTCGAAGCAGACCGGGGTGACCTGCGCGGCCGAGTCGGTCAGCTTGGGGCCCGTCGCGCCGACCTGACGGAAGAAGACGTCCCAGGTGCCCTTGGCGAACGGCACCCGGCCGGCGAACGTGGCCGTCGGCACCGCGGGCAGCGCGGTGCGGAACCGGCCGTCCGAGATCTCCACCGGGTAGACGTGCTCCTCCTCGCGCCAGTGGTGACGGACCACCAGCTCCCAGCGGTGCGCGCCGGACAGCGGGAACGAGCCGCTGAGCAGGAAGCCGTCGGCGCCGCGCGAGGACACCTCGTCCACCAGCGGCTGCAGCACCTGGTCGGAGAACTGCAGGTAGCCGCCGGGGGAGGGCTTGGAGTAGAGCGCCCGCTGCTGCTCCGCCGGGGCCTGCGGGTTCAGCGGCAGGTGCAGCTGCTCGGGTGCGTTGCGCTCGTCCCAGGCCACCGGGACGACGCTGCCGTCGGCCAGCACCAGCACGGCGTCCCAGCGGTCGCGGGCACGGTCGGCGGCCACCGGGTCCAGCTCGGCCCAGGCCTCGCGGACGGCGGTCAGCTCGTCGACCGGGACGGAGGCGGTGAAGGGCTGCAGCGAGCCGACCGGCGCGCCCAGCTCCAGCGGGAAGGCCACCTCGCGGTCCGACTCCACGTGGGTCAGCCGCAGCCGGGCACCGGCGAAGCTCGGGCCGGAGCGGGCCGCGCCCGAGACCTCCACCCGGCCGGCGTGCGCGGCCAGGCCGGTCACCCGGGCCTTGACGGTCTCCACCCGCAGGTAGACGAAGTTGTCCCGGACCCACGGCACGATCCGCACGTCCGGCTCGACCCAGTGCGAGGGGATGTACTGCGCGGTGTCGCTCCAGCCGGCCGAGATCCGGCCCTTGTAGACGCCGCCCTTGCCCGCGCCGGCCACCAGGACGCGCCAGTGCCCGTCCTTCCACTGCCCGCGGTGCTTGAGCTTCGCCGGGTCCAGCGAGACGGTGAAGCCGGACCAGTCGCAGCTGTACAGGTCGTGGTTGCAGCTCGCGGTGGCCTCGGGGCTGTACGTGGTCCGCATCGGCACCGCGATGACCCGGCGGCCCTTGGTCTCGCGCAGCACCAGGGTGCGGACCATGTCGTGCTTGTTGGCCGCGCCCAGCTGCTCCGGGTACGCGTGCCCGGTCAGCTGCAGCTTCCCGCCGACCCAGGCGCTCTCGTACAGCCGGCTGCGCATGACCAGCGAGTTGTCCAGCTTGAGCACGCTGGCCGGCACGCTCTTGCGCCCGCCGCGCAGGAACGGGTAGTCGGCGTACGGGCGCAGCAGACCGCGGGCCTGCACGCCGCCGCCGCTCTCGCCCTCGTACTTGATCTGCTCGACCAGCTCGTCGATCCGGCCCGCCAGGGTCAGGTGGTACTTCAGCCGCAGCGGCGCGCGCAGCTTGCGGACCTGCTCGGGGCCGATCGCCCGGAGCAGCCGGCTGACGCACTGGACGTAGGCGTCCCGGTACTCCTTGTCGCCGTCCACGACGGACCAGAAGAACATCGGGATCTCCTCGACGAGGGTGTTCTCGTCGTAGGAGCGCAGGTACTCGGCGAAGCGCGGCTCGGTCTGCTTCTTCAGCCAGCCGCGGACCAGCTCGACCGAGGTGACCCGGTCGATCAGGCCCTTGGGGTTGGTGCGCATCTGCGTGATCGACATCTCGCCGACCTCGCGCTCGCGCCAGTGGTAGATCGGCTCGGAGAGCACGTCCACGCTCTTGGCGAGGTAGTGGTGCGGCACGCTGACCGGCGCGTCCTCGTACAGGATGCCCTCGGGGTAGAGGATGCCCGCGGCGTCGAAGAAGGAGCGCCGGTACACCTTGTTCCACGCGGTGCGGTCGGTGACCAGCGCCGGGATCTCGGTGATGTGGGTCTTGAGCCTGGTCTCCTTGAACGGCTTCACGTGGCCGCCGGACTGGTAGTAGCCCACGGCGCGGAAGCGCAGCACGTTGCCGGTGCAGAAGTCGGAGCCGGTCTCGTCCAGCGTGTTGATCATCAGCTCGTACGCACTCGGCGGCATCGAGTCGTCGCTGTCCACGAAGCACAGGAACTCGGCGTCCGGGTCGATGTGCCGGATGCCGGTGTTGCGGGCCGCGCCGAGGCCCTTGTTCACCTGGCGGACCAGCCGGAAGCGCGAGTCCTTTGCCGCGTACGCCTCGGCGAGCGCCGCGCTGTCGTCCTTCGAACCGTCGTCGACCATGACGCACTCGAAGTCCGTGAAGGTCTGGGCCGCGATCGAGTCGAGGCACTCGACGAGATAACGCTCGACGTTGTAGATCGGAACGACGATGGAGAGGCGGGGAGCCATCGGCTACGCAGGCCTTTCTGGGGAAGGTGAGCGTGGCAGCCCGTTGGGGGCCTGACCGCACTTCGATCGGTGCGTACGTGCGAGCCGATCCTACCTCCGGGCCAGGAGCCGCCCCCGGGGCCACTACGCTGGGCCCGTGCCCCGCTTCAGCGTCATCGTCCCCGTGTACCAGGTCCAGGACTACCTCACCGAGTGCCTCGACTCGGTCCTCGGCCAGGACGGCCCGGACCTCGAACTGATCGCGGTGGACGACCGCTCCCCGGACGGCTGCGGCGCGATGCTCGACGAGGCGGCCGCCGCCGACCCCCGCGTCCGGGTGCTGCACCTGCCCGAGAACGTCGGCCTCGGCCGGGCCCGCAACGCCGGCCTGGAGGTCGCCACCGGGGACTACGTGCTCTTCCTCGACAGTGACGACACCCTCACCCCCGGCCTGCTCAAGGCCGTCGACGAGCGGCTCGCCGCCACCGAGGACCCGGACGTCCTGGTCTACGACTACGCCCGCACCTACGCCGACGGCCGGATCACCCGGGCCGCCTCCGCGCACGTCTTCGGCGCCGCCTCCCCGGACGTCTTCGACCTCGCCGCCCGCCCCGACCTGCTCGACCTGCTCCAGGTCGTCTGGAACAAGGCCTACCGCCGCGGCTTCATCGCCGAGCAGCAGCTGGTCTTCCCGGCCGGCTACTACGAGGACACCCCCTGGACGTACCCGGCGCTGCTCGCCGCCGCCCGGATCACCCTGCTCGACCGGGTCGGCGTGCACTACCGCCAGCGCCAGGAGGGCGGCAACATCCTGGCCACCGCCAGCCGCAAGCACTTCGACGTGTTCGCCCAGTACGACCTGGTCTTCGCCTTCCTCGACGCCCGCCCCGACCTGGACCGCTGGCGCCCGGTCGTCTACGGCCGGATGCTGCACCACCTCAACACCGTGGTCTCCAAGCCCGGCCGGGTCCCCGCCGGCGACCGCCGCGAGTACTTCCGCCGCGCCGCCGCCCACTGCGCCCGGCTGCGCCCCACCGGCTACCGCCCGCCGTCCGGCGTCGACGGCGTGCGCACCGAACTGCTCAGCCACGGCCGCTACGGCGCCTACCAGGCCGTCCGCGCCCTCGCCAAGGCCCGCCGCCTCGTCAAGCGGTAGGGCCGGCCCCGTCCCGGAACCCCGCCCCGACTTCCCTGCGAGGCACCGCGCCTGACGGCCGTTCGGGGGAAGGCCCGGTATAACCGGTCGGGTGGACTTCCTGACCCGCCTTCCGGTCATCGGCCCGCTCGTCGCGCGGGTGGTGCGCAGCCGCCCGTACCGGGTGTACGAGTACTTCTCCGCCGCCCGCGGCAACCGGCTGGCCGGCGCCGTCACCTTCTTCGGCTTCCTGGCCCTGTTCCCGCTGCTCACGGTGGGCCTGGCGATCGCCGTCGCGACGCTCAGCGACCACCAGGTGGACGACCTGCAGAAGCGCATCTCCGACCAGCTCCCCGGTCTCTCCGACGCGCTCAACCTGCCCTCACTGGTGGCCAACGCGGGCGCCGTCGGGCTGGTCAGCGGGGCGCTGCTGCTGGTCTCCGGCCTCGGCTGGGTCGACACCATGCGCACCTCGGTCCGGGACCTCTGGCAGCTGCCCGACGAGGAGGGCAACCCGGTGCTGCGCAAGGTCTGGGACGTCGTGGTGCTCGGCGGCCTCGGCCTGGTGTCGCTGTTCTCGCTGGGCGCCTCCGCCGCCGGGACGACCCTGGCCGGCCGGATCGCCGACGGCATCGGCCTCGGCAGCGGCTACCTGCTGACCGGGGTCGGTGTGCTGATCGCCATAGGCTGCGACACCCTGCTGTTCGCCTACCTGCTGGCGCCGTTCCCCGGCATCACCGAGCAGCGCCGCCGGGACGTCCTCCAGGGCGCGCTGATCGGCGCGGTCGGCTTCGAACTGCTGAAGCTGCTGCTCTCCTCCTACCTCGGCTCGGTCGCCGGGCGGAGCCTGTACGGCGCGTTCGCCACCCCGGTGGCGCTGCTGCTGTGGATCAACTTCGTCTGCCGGCTGCTGATGTACTGCGTCGCCTGGACGGCGACGGCGGACCCGGCGGCCGCCCGGGAGCGGACCAGGGCGCACGGACGTGCCCTGCTGGAAGCGGCGGACCAGGCCGAGGCCGAGGAACGGGCCGGGGGCCGGACCGCGACGGACAGCGGGGGGAAGGCCGCCGAGCGTGCGGCGGAGAAGGCCGACGAGAGGCCCGGCAATGCCGGGGCCCGGCCCCAGGACTGAGGCCGGGCCCTTCCGTCCGAGGGGCGGTCAGCCGGCCGAGCGGTGGCGCCGCTGCCGCAGGACCAGCGCGCCGGCCCCGCCCCCGGCCCCGGCCAGCACGACGGCCGACCAGCCGACGAGGCCGAGCCCGTCCTCCTCGCCGTCGGCGGCGGGCGCCGCGGCCGGCCGGGTGGTGGCGGCGGGAGAGGGGTGCGGCGGCGGGGCGGGCGTGCCGGCCGTGCCACCGGCCTGCCCGGTCGGCTCGGCCGCGCCGGCCGGGACCTCGTCGACCAGCTTGCCGACCGGCTGCACCTTGTCGGCCGCGGCGAAACCCCAGTCCAGCAGGGCGGCCGTCTCGTCGTACACCTTCTGGTAGCTCGACGGGTGCATCACCGTGACCAGCAGGGTGCGGCCGCCGCGCTCGGCGGCGCCGACGAAGGTCGAGCCGGCGTTGGTGGTGGTGCCGTTCTTCACCCCGATCAGGCCCGGGTACTTGCCCAGCAGCCGGTCGGTGTTGGCGATCCCGAAACTGCCGCGCTGACCGGTGTTCTTGTCGACGGCGCCGGGGAACATCGCGTCCCGGGTCGCGCAGTACATCCGGAAGTCCGCGTTGCGCAGGCCCGCGCGGGCGAACAGCGACAGGTCGTAGGCCGAGGAGAGCTGGCCGTCCATGTCGTAGCCGTCCGGGGAGACCACCTTGGTGTCCTTCGCCTGCAGCGCCTCGGCGCGCGCCTGCATCTCGGCGACGGTCTGCTGGACGCCGCCGTTCATGTGCGACAGGACGTGCACGGCGTCGTTGCCCGAGCTCAGGAACACCCCGCGCCACAGGTCCTCGACCCGGTACTCCAGGTTCTCCTTGATGCCGACCAGGCTGCTGCCCGGGCCGATCCCCTGGATCTCCTCGTCGGCGACCCTGTGCACCGCGTTGCGGTCGAACTTGGGCAGCACGGTGTCCGCGAAGAGGATCTTCAGGGTGCTGGCCGGGGGCAGCCTGAGGTGCGGGTTGTAGGCCGCCAGCACCTCTCCTGACGTCGCGTCGGAGACTATCCAGGACTGGCCGGTGAGATCGGTGGGCAGTGCCGGGGCACCTGCCAGCGGGGCGACCTGGACCCCCGGGCTCCCGAGCCGGTCGCCGCCGATCGCGGCCGACGGCGGCGGCTGCCGCGGGGCGGCGACCGCCGCCGGGGCGACGAGCAGGACCGGGAGGGCCGCGCTGACGGCGGCGCACAGGCGGGCGAACGTGTGACGGGGAGTGGGCACCAGCAGACCGTACCCACTCCGCACCCCGGGCGTCCGCCGCTCCGGGCCCGTAATCCGCAGGAGGGGCCCGACGTACGCCGATCGGCGGCCCCCGCATACTGGGGACGCACACCGTCTTCACACCCCCGCCGAGGACCCCATGAAGCTCAGCCGCCGCACCTCCTGGTTCCTGACCGCCTTCGGGGTCTGGTCGATCGTCATCTGGACCACCTTCGTCAAGAACCTGTGGAAGGACTCCGGCGGCCAGGCCTTCACCAACGGCGACCACTCCCAGCCCACCGCGTTCTTCTGGGTCCACCTCCTGCTCGCCGTCACCTCCTTCGCCCTCGGCGTCGCCGTCGGCACCATCGGCCTCCGCGGCCTCCGCGCCACCCGCCGCACCCCGGCCACCGACTGAATCCCGTTGCCGCTGTCAGTCCCCCCTGACAGGATCCTCACCGCTCGTGCACGTAGCGAACAAGATCCGCAGACGAGGGTGGGGAATCCTGATGAAGCACGTACCTCCGCGCAGGCTCGGGGGGCTGGCCGCGGCGACCGTGGCCGCCGGCCTGCTCACCGCTCCGACGGCCGCGGCGGCCGACGCCGCGCCGGACACCACGAGCCCGACCGTCACGGTCACCTCGCCCGACTTCCCGGCGGGCGGCCCCGCCGCCAAGTACGCGGGGCAGAAGGCGACCTTCGTCCTCAGGACGGCCGACCCGGCCCCGCCCGGCGGGACGGCCTCCGGGGTCGCGTGCGTCCGGTACGGCTGGAGCAACCTCGGCGTCTCCTCCGGCTGCGACGCGCCGGGCTCCGTCCGGCCGGACGCCGACGGCACGGTCACGCTGACCGTCCAGGTCCTGTCGCCGATTCCTCGGCGAACGTGGTCGCCACCGGCTTCACCACGGCCGCCTACCCGATGCTGGGCAGCTCGGGCGACGGGGACGGGGACGGCAAGCCGGACCTGTGGGCCGTCACGGGCGACCGGCACCTGGTGACGTTCAGCGGCTGGTCCGCCCCGAAGGACCTCGGCGCGCTGCGCTAGGGAACCGCGAAGGCCCCCGCCCGATCCGGGGATCGGGCGGGGGCCTTCGGGCTGTCAGGCGGGGATCAGAAGCGGCGGGTGACCAGCGCCCGCTTCACTTCCTGGATCGCCTTGGTGACCTCGATGCCACGCGGGCAGGCCTCGGAGCAGTTGAAGGTGGTGCGGCAGCGCCACACGCCCTCACGGTCGTTGAGGATCTCCAGGCGCTGCTCGGCACCCTCGTCGCGCGAGTCGAAGATGAAGCGGTGCGCGTTGACGATGGCGGCCGGGCCGAAGTACTGGCCGTCGTTCCAGAACACCGGGCAGGACGACGTGCACGCGGCGCACAGGATGCACTTGGTGGTGTCGTCGAAGCGCTCGCGGTCCTCGGCGGACTGCAGGCGCTCGCGGGTCGGCTCGTTCCCCTTGGTGATGAGGAACGGCATGACGTCCTTGTACGCCTGGAAGAACGGGTCCATGTCCACGACCAGGTCCTTGAGGACCGTGAGGCCCTTGATGGCCTCGATCGTGATCGGCTTCTCCGGGTTGACGTCCTTGATCAGGGTCTTGCACGCCAGCCGGTTGCGGCCGTTGATCCGCATGGCGTCGGAGCCGCAGATGCCGTGCGCGCAGGAACGGCGGTAGGTGAGGGTGCCGTCCTGCTCCCACTTGATCTTGTTGAGCGCGTCCAGGACACGCTCCTTCGGGTCCATCTCCAGCTGGTAGTCGACCCACACCGGGTCCGGGTGCTCCTCCGGGTTGAACCGGCGGATCCGGAAGGTGACGGTGATCAGCTGCGTGCCGCCGGCCTCGGCCGCGTCCAGAGCGGCCGAGTGCTTCTCCACGGTCGGAGTGCTCATCAGTACTTACGCTCCATCGGCTGGTAGCGGGTCGTGACGACCGGCTTGTAGTCGAGGCGGATGGAGGTGCTGCCGTCGGCGGCGACCTCCTGGTACGCCATGGTGTGCTGCATGAACTTCACGTCGTCGCGGGTCGGGAAGTCCTCGCGGTAGTGGCCGCCGCGGGACTCCTCGCGGGCCAGCGCGGAGACGGCCAGCACCTCGGCCAGGTCGAGCAGGTTGCCCAGCTCGATGGCCTCCAGGAGGTCCGTGTTGTAGCGGAAGCCCTTGTCCTGGATGGAGACGTTCTTGAAGCGCTCCTTCAGTGCGGCGATGTCCTCGACCGCCTGCTTCAGGGTGGCGCCGGTGCGGTACACCATCGCGTTGGCGTCCATGGTCTCCTGCAGCTCCTTGCGGATCTGCCCCACGGACTCGGTGCCGGTGGACTCGCGCAGCTGGTCGACCATCTCCTGGACGAGCTGCTCCGGGTTCTCCGGGAGCGGCACGAACTCGTTGGCGTTGGCGTAGTCGGCGGCGGCGATGCCCGCGCGACGGCCGAACACGTTGATGTCCAGCAGCGAGTTGGTGCCCAGGCGGTTGGCGCCGTGCACGGACACGCAGGCGACCTCGCCGGCCGCGTACAGGCCCGGGACGATGTCCGTGTTGTTGCGCAGGACCTCACCCTCGACGTTGGTCGGGATGCCGCCCATGGCGTAGTGCGCGGTGGGCTGGATCGGGATCGGGTCCGTGTAGGGCTCGATGCCGAGGTAGGTGCGCGCGAACTCGGTGATGTCCGGGAGCTTGGCGTCCAGCTGCTCCGGCGGAAGGTGGGTCAGGTCCAGGTAGACGTGGTCGCCGTCCGGACCGCAGCCGCGGCCTTCGCGGATCTCGGTGTAGATCGCGCGGGAGCAGACGTCACGGGACGCGAGGTCCTTCATGACGGGGGCGTAGCGCTCCATGAAGCGCTCGCCGTCCTTGTTGCGCAGGATGCCGCCCTCGCCGCGGGCGCCCTCGGTGAGCAGGATGCCCATGCGCCAGATGCCCGTCGGGTGGAACTGGAAGAACTCCATGTCCTCCAGGGGCAGGCCGCGGCGGTAGGCCACCGCCTGGCCGTCACCGGTGAGGGTGTGGGCGTTCGAGGAGACCTTGAACATCTTGCCGGTGCCGCCGGAGGCGAACACGACCGACTTGGCCTGGAAGACGTGGATCTCGCCGGTGGCCAGCTCGTAGGCGACGACGCCGGCGGTCTTGCCCTCGTTGATCAGCAGGTCGAGGACGTAGAACTCGTTGAAGAACTCGACGCCGTGCTTGACGCAGTTCTGGAACAGCGTCTGGAGGATCATGTGGCCGGTGCGGTCGGCCGCGTAGCACGAGCGGCGGACCGGGGCCTCGCCGTGGTTGCGGGAGTGACCGCCGAAGCGGCGCTGGTCGATCCGGCCCTGCTCGGTGCGGGAGAAGGGCAGACCCATCTTCTCCAGGTCGAGGACGGCGTCGATGGCCTCCTTGCACATGATCTCGGCGGCGTCCTGGTCGACCAGGTAGTCACCACCCTTGACCGTGTCGAAGGTGTGCCACTCCCAGTTGTCCTCCTCGACGTTGGCGAGGGCGGCGCACATGCCGCCCTGGGCCGCGCCGGTGTGGGACCGGGTGGGGTAGAGCTTGGTCAGGACGGCGGTGCGGCTGCGCTGCGTGGACTCGATGGCCGCGCGCATGCCGGCGCCGCCGGCGCCGACGATGACGGTGTCGTACTGGTGAATCTGCATGGGGGGTTAACTCGCCTCTGGCCTCTGCCGATGGTCGATGGTGCTCGCGGCTCAGATGTTGGGGTCGAAGGTGAAGATCACCAGGGTGCCCAGCAGCACGGTGAAGACCGTGGCGGTGCCCATGAGCCCCTTGAGCCAGAGCCGGGTCGAGTCCTTCTCGGCGTAGTCGTTGATGACCTGACGCATGCCGTTGGCGCCGTGCAGCATGGCGAGCCACAGCATCAGGAGGTCCCAGCCCTGCCAGAACGGCGAGGCCCAACGGCCGGCCACGAAGGCGAAGCCGATCTTGGAGACGCCACCGTCGAGGATCAGCATGATGATCAGGTGGCCGAGGATCAGCGCGACCAGGACGACACCGGACAGGCGCATGAAGAGCCAGGCCAGCATCTCGAAGTTGGTGCGGGTACGGCGCGGCGTCTTGTCGGTCCGCTTGCGCGGCGGCTCGATGACGAACGCGTCGGCGGGGTTGCCGGTGCCGAGGCCCTTGCCCGTGTGCGCCTGCTTGGAGGGGACGACGATGGCGTCGGAGTATTCCGTGGACATGTCTCGGCTCACTTCCCGAACCAGGAGATCAGCGTGTGCTGCAGGATCCCGTAGAAGGAGCCGGCCATCAGGAGGACCCAGACGCCGACCACGGACCAGAGCATCTGCTTCTGGTACTTCGGGCCCTTGGACCAGAAGTCCACCGCGACGACCCGCAGGCCGTTCAGCGCGTGGAACAGGATGGCGGCGACGAGGCCGTACTCCATCAGGTTCACGAGGGGAGTCTTGTACGTCTGGATGACGGTGTCGTAGGACTCCGGCGACACTCGGACGAGCGCGGTGTCGAGGACGTGGGCGAACAGGAAGAAGAAGATGAGGACGCCGGTGACTCGATGAGCCACCCAGCTCCACATGCCTTCCCGGCCGCGGTACAGCGTTCCAGCCGGCACGGAAAAACCCTCCGGAAGCGATTGGGGGCTCGGCCGGCTTCGGTGTCGGTCAGCCCGGCCGGGTACGGTCCACCGGCCGCGAGCATCCTATCGACGCCTTCTCGCGTGCCGCCTCCGGGGGCCCCAGGTGTGATCAATCAGGCACTTCTGGCCTAGTGGGGCGGGAACCGAACCGATTTCCGCCACCCTGGGTGACGGCATGTCCGCGCCCCGCACCGGTGGGTGCGGGGCGCGGGTGGTCGGGCTTCACCCGTACGGGCGGTTCACCCGCACGGATGAACGGAGGGCGGGGGCGTCCGGTTCAGCGGGCCCCGGCCTCCGAATGGGTGGCGACCAGGTGCTCCAGCCGGGTGAGGGCGATCCGGCGGAGCTCGTCCGCCGCGATCAGCCGCTCCTCGTCCGGGTCGTTGGCCAGGCGGGTGCGGATGGAGGAGAGCACGGTGTCGAGCATCTCCTCCGGGGCGACGCCCTCCAGGCAGACCACGAAGACGTGGCCGAACCGGGCCTCGTACGCGGCGTGCGCCGCCCGCAGCGCGGTGTGCGCGGCCTGGCTCCCGGGGGCCCGCATGCCGAGCAGCGGCTGCGGCATCCAGCTCTCGTCGGCCAGCGCCTCGGCGAGGTCGGCCGGGCGGAGGTCGTAGGAGGCCTCGCTGGCGGCGGCCAGCAGGGACTCTATGTCGGGGTACGGCCGGTGCGCGGTGAGCCGCAGGGCCCAGCGGTGGCTGCCGCAGCAGGCCAGCAGGGCCTCCTCGGCGGCGCCGGCGTCGGCCTCGTTGAAGCGGTGCAACCCGAGGAGGGTCGGCTCTGTTCTGACGTCGAGCCGCTGTGACGGGATGTCGCTGGCCAGCGGGTCCTCCTCGTGAGGGCGGGAAGGTGCCGGTGGGGTGGGGTGGTGGAGCAGCTGAAGTATGGGGCTGCGGGGCGGCGCTCGGCACCGGTCGGGCAGCGCCTCCAAGGTAGTTGAGCTCTCATCAGTTGGGGAGGGCGCGCGCCGAATTCATCCGGACGAGCTATCAAGTTGTGACGTTGACACCTTCGTGTCAGCGCTCTCCCCGCGTTCATCTGCTGATCACCGGGGCCTTCGGCCCGGTCCGGTTCAGGAGCAACGGGTGCCCGCGGCCGGCATCGTGCCCTCGGTCAGGTAGGCCTCCAGGGCCCGGTCGATGCAGACGTTGCCCTTGCCGAAGGCGCCGTGGCCCTCGCCGACCCGGGTGAGCAGGGTCGCGTTGGCGAAGCCCTTGGCCAGCGACTCGGCCGAGGCGTACGGGGTGGCCGGGTCCCCGGTGGTGCCGACCACCAGGATCGGGGCGCTGCCCTCGGCCCGGATGGTGTGCGGCTTCTCCGGCGTCTGGAACGGCCAGTGGGCACAGCCGGGCTCGCTGTAGTCCTCCACCGTGACCCCCTTGGACAGCAGCGGCGCCTCGGCGAGCAGCCGGTCCACGGCGGCCTTGGCGTGCTCGGGGGTGGGCGCGGGTCGGGCGGCGTCGGCGCAGCTGATCGCGCTGTGGGCCTCCTCGATCGGGCTGTAGTGGCCGTTCGCGTCGCGGCCGTTGTAGTCGTCGGCGAAGGCCAGCAGCAGGTCGCCGCGCTTCGTCTGCATCGCCATGCCGAGGGCGACCCGCAGGTACTTCCAGGAGGTCTTCTCGTCGCCGTAGAGCGTCTGGACGGTGCCGGTCCAGGCCAGGTCGCTGCCGAGCTTGCGGCCGTCCTTGGTGGGCAGCGGGTTGTCGCGCAGGCCGTCCAGGAAGTCGGCGGCCTTCTTGGCGGCCGCGGACGCGTCCTGGCCGAGCGGGCACTCCTCGGCGTGGTTCTCCACGCAGTCGGCGGCGAAGCGCTCGAAGGACTTCTCGAAGCCGACCTGCTGGTCGACGCCGTGGTCCAGGGTGTCCTGGGCGGGGTCGACGGCGCCGTCCAGGATCAGTCGGCCGGTGTTCTTCGGGAACTCCTCGGCGTAGAGGGCGCCGAGGTAGGTGCCGTAGGAGATGCCCAGGTAGTTGAGCTTCCTGTCGCCGACCACGGCGCGCAGCACGTCCAGGTCGCGGGCGGTGTTGCGGGTGCCGACGAAGGGCAGCAGCCTGCCGGACCTGGCCTGGCAGGCGGCGGCGTGCTCGGTGGACTGCTTGAGGTGCGCGGCCTTGCGCTCGGCCGGGTCCAGCGGTTCGTCCTGCTGCTCGGCGGCGTCGTGCTGCTTGTCGTCGTAGCAGACGACCGGCGAGCTGTCGCCGGTGCCGCGGGGGTCGAAGCCGATCACGTCGAAGCGGTTGTGCAGGGCGCCGACGAAGTCCTTGGCGCCGTACTTGACCATCTCGACACCGGAGGCGCCGGGGCCGCCCGGGTTGACCATCAGCGAGCCGATCCGCTGGTTCGGCTTGGCGGCCGGGTACTTGATCAGCGCGAGGTCGATCGCGTCGCTGCCGGGGTTGGCGTAGTCGAGCGGGACGTGCAGCTTTCCGCAGGTCATCGCGGAGGTGTCGATCCTGGCCTTCTCGGCCTGCGGGTCGGCCGGGCAGGCCGCCCAGGCGATCTGCTGGCCGTAGAAGGGCTTGAGCGCCGGGTCGGCCTCGCCGCCGGGCCGGGTGGTCGCCGCCGGGGCGGCCGCGCTGCTCGCGGCGGCGGGCGCGGAGGTGCCGGCGGCCTTGTCCTGGGCCGGCTCGGCGGTGCGGTCGCAGGCCGTGGCGAGGAGGAGGGTGCCCGCCGCGACCGCGGTCAGCAGGACTCGTGGGCGGGCGGCCCGGAAGGTTCTCATCGCACGTGTGTACCACCGGGTGGTGACGCGTTCGATCTTGACCCCCCGCGGGCTCGCCCGCCCGGCCGGGCTCAGCCGCGGTGGACCTTGTGGTTGGCGGCCTGCGCCCGGGGGCGGACCACCAGCAGGTCGATGTTGACGTGCGAGGGCCGGGTGACCGTCCACGCCACGGTGTCCGCGATGTCCTCCGAGGTCAGGGGCTCGGCCACGCCCGCGTACACCGCGGCCGCCTTCTCCTCGTCGCCGCGGAAGCGGGTGACCGCGAAGCCCTCGGACTTCACCATGCCGGGCGCGATCTCGATCACCCGGATCGGCTCCCCGCACAGCTCCAGCCGCAGGGTGGCCGCGATGGTGTGCGCGGCGTGCTTGGCGGCGACGTACCCGCCGCCGCCCTCGTACGCGGCCAGCGCGGCGGTCGAGGAGAGCACCAGCACCGTGCCGTCGCCGGTGGCCCGCAGGGCCGGCAGCAGCGCCTGCGTCACGTGCAGCACGCCGAGCACGTTCACCTCGTACATGGCCCGCCAGTCGGCCGGGTCGCCGTGCTCGACGGTCTCGGCGCCGATCGCGCCGCCGGCGTTGTTCACCAGGACGTCCACCCGGCCGACCTCGGCCGCGAAGGCGTCCACGGCGGCCCGGTCGGTGACGTCCAGCGTGACGGCCCGCGCGGAACCGCCCCGGTCGGCGATCTCCTTGGCCAGCGCCTCTATCCGCTCGGTGCGGCGGGCGGTCAGCACCACGTCGAAGCCCTCGGCGGCCAGCCGACGGGCGGTCGCCGCGCCGATTCCGCTGCTGGCACCGGTGACCACGGCCACCTTCTGCTCGGTCATTGCCACTCCCTGGGGCTCATCGGTCGTTCACCCGATCATCTCAACCGCGTCGGCGCCCCCGCCGCCCGGTCGCGCTCTACATTGCGAGGACCGCCTCCCTCCCGCCGCCGACCCGTGGAGAGACCCATGGCCGCCGCAGAATCCGCCCGCCGTTCGGAGTCGGGCCTCCCGATCGAGCCGCTGTACGGCCCCGAGGCGCTGGCCGGCTGGGACCCGGAGACCCGCCTGGGCCGGCCGGGGGAGTACCCCTTCACCCGGGGCGTCTACCCGACGATGTACACCGGCCGGCCCTGGACGATGCGCCAGTACGCGGGCTTCGGCACCGCCGCCGAGTCCAACGCCCGCTACCGGCAGCTGATCGCGGGCGGCGGCACCGGCCTGTCCGTCGCCTTCGACCTGCCCACCCAGATGGGCTACGACTCGGACGCCCCGCTCGCGGCCGGGGAGGTCGGCAAGGTGGGTGTGGCCGTGGACAGCGTCGAGGACATGGCGGTGCTGCTCGACGGCATCCCGCTCGGCGAGGTGTCCACCTCGATGACCATCAACGCGCCCGCCGCCCTGCTCCTGCTCCTCTACCAACTGGTGGGCGAGGCCCAGGGCGTGGCGCCGTCCGCACTGACCGGCACGGTCCAGAACGACGTGCTGAAGGAGTACATCGCCCGCGGCACCTACATCTTCCCGCCGCAGCCCTCGCTGCGGCTGGTCGCCGACGTGTTCCGGTACTGCCGGGCCGAGATCCCGCGCTGGAACACCATCTCCATCTCCGGCTACCACATGGCCGAGGCCGGGGCCGATCCCGCGCAGGAGATCGCCTTCACCCTGGCCAACGGCATCGCCTACGTCCGCACCGCGATCGCCGCCGGGATGGCCGTGGACGAGTTCGCGCCCCGGCTCTCGTTCTTCTTCGTGGCCCGCACGACGCTCCTGGAGGAAGTGGCCAAGTTCCGTGCCGCGCGCAGGATTTGGGCAAGAATCATGCGCGAGGACTTCGGCGCGCGGGATCCGCGCTCGCAGATGCTGCGGTTCCACACCCAGACCGCCGGGGTGCAGCTCACCGCCCAGCAACCCGAGGTCAACCTGGCCCGGGTCACCGTGCAGGCGCTCGCCGCGGTGCTCGGCGGCACCCAGTCGCTGCACACGAACAGCTACGACGAGGCGATCGCGCTGCCCACCGAGAAGGCGGCCCGGCTCGCCCTGCGGACCCAACAGGTGCTCGCCCACGAGACCGACGTGACCGCCACCGTCGACCCGTTCGCCGGTTCGTACGCCGTCGAGTCGCTCACCGACGGGCTGGAGGCCGCCGCGCTGGCGCTGATGGGCCGGATCGAGGACCAGGGCGGCGCGGTGGCGGCGATCGAGCGGGGCTTCCAGAAGGGCGAGATCGAGCGCACCGCCTACCGCGTCCAGCAGGAGACCGACTCCGGCGAGCGGACCGTGGTCGGCGTCAACCGGTTCCGGTTGGACACGGAGGAGCCGTACCAGCCGCTGCGGGTGGACCCGGCGATCGAGCGGCAGCAGGCCGGGCGACTGGCCCGGCTGCGGGCCGAGCGCTCCGCCGGCGAGGTCGCCCGGGCGCTGGACGCGCTGCGCCGCGCGGCCGAGGGTCCGGAGAACGTGCTGTACCCGATGAAGGAGGCGCTGGCCGCCCGTGCGACCGTCGGTGAGGTGTGCGACGCGCTGCGCGGGGTGTGGGGGACGTACGCCCCGGTGGAGCGCTTCTGAGCACCGCCTGAACGGCCGTCAACGCCCGGGAGGCGTCGAGGCGGTGGCGGCCGTGACCGCCGCCCCGGGGGATCGTTGCACAGGGCAAGCAACCCGGGGAAGGCGGCTGAAACGAGATGTCATACCCACCTGTCCGGCCGGTATGCGCCCATCCGGGGACTAGTTTTCCGGAAGTCGGGCCAAATCCCCCCAACAGGCCTACGATTAGCGAGATGAACCGTCCTGAGCCCGCTCAGCCGGGCGCCACTCTCGCCGCCGCACGCCCCGCCGCCGAACTGCGCGACCGGGTCAGGGCGCTGGAGCCCGAGCTGATCGCCTTCCGCCGTGATCTGCACCGGCATCCGGAGCTGGGCCGCCAGGAGTTCCGCACCACCGGGCTGCTGCGCGACCGACTGGTGGCGGCCGGCCTCGAACCCCGGGTGCTGCCCGGCGGCACCGGCCTGCTCGTCGACATCGTCCCGGCCGGCACCGCCCCGGGCGCCGAGTTCCTGGCCTTCCGCGCCGACATCGACGCGCTGCCCATCGACGACGCCAAGACCGACGTGCCGTACCGCTCGACCGTCCCCGGCCGGGCCCACGCCTGCGGCCACGACGTGCACACCGCGGTGGTGCTCGGTGCCGGCCTGGTGCTGGCGGAGGCCGCCCGCACCGGCGAGCTGCGCCGTCCCGTCCGGCTGGTCTTCCAGCCGGCCGAGGAGGTCATGCCGGGCGGCGCGCTGGACGTGATCAAGGCCGGCGGGATGGACCGGGTCGGGCGGATCTTCGCGGTGCACTGCGACCCCAAGGTGGAGGTCGGCCGGATCGCGCTGCGCACCGGGGCCATCACCTCGGCCTGCGACCGCCTGGTGCTGCACCTGGACGGCCCCGGCGGGCACACCGCCCGCCCGCACCTGACCACCGACCTGGTCACCGCGGTGGCCCGGATGGCCGCCGACCTCCCCGGCGCGCTGGCCCGTCGGATGGACCCGCGCTGGGGCGTCAGCCTGGTCTGGGGCCGGATCGCCTCCGGTTCCGCGCCCAACGTCATCCCGCAGCACGCGGAGCTGGAGGGCACCGTCCGCTGTCTGGAGCTGGACGGCTGGCGCGAGGCGCCGGACCTGTTGCACGAGCTGATCGCCAAGCTGGCCGAGACCTACCGGGCCAAGTGGACGCTGGACTACCACCGCGGGGTGCCGCCGGTGGTCAACGAGGCGGTCTCGGTCGCGCGGCTGGACGAGATGATGCACGCGCGCTTCGGGGCCGACACCGTGGAGGGGACCGAGCAGAGCCTCGGGGGCGAGGACTTCTCCTGGTACCTGGAGCACGCCCCGGGCGCGCTGGCCCGGTTGGGCGTCCGCGCCCCCGGTGACACCGCCGTCCGTGACCTGCACCAGGGCCGGTTCGACGTGGACGAGCGGGCGATCGGCATCGGTGCCGAGCTGTTCGCGGCGCTGGCACTGGAGGCGGACGGCGACTGAGGCGCGACCGGCCGGTCGGACGCCGACACGTGGGCGGACGGTGGGCCTCCGGGGTTGGGGGGCGGTTCCGTAAACTGGGGCGCACCAACCCCGGACCACCGTCACGCAAGGGGAAAGAGCCTCGGGACGACCTTCAGACCACGGTTTGATAACAACCCGAATGCTCTGGCACCCCGTAACCCAACCGTGTTCTACGCGCGTTACGGTGGCGTCCGACCACGCCAAACGGTTGCGTGTCAGAAGGAGAAACTCCCTTGCGCCGTTCAATGAAGCTCGCCGCGGTTGTGCTCTCGGGTTCCCTGGGCATGGCCTCGCTCGCCGCTTGCGGCGCAAAGAGCACCGACAGCACCTCCTCCTCCGCCTCGGGCGACGGCTCGCTCAAGGTCGGCATGGCCTACGACATCGGCGGCCGCGGCGACCAGTCGTTCAACGACTCCGCCGCCCGTGGTCTCGACAAGGCCAAGACCGAGCTGGGCGCCTCGGTGACCGAGGCCGAGGCCAAGGCCGGCGAGGCCGAGGCCGACAAGGAGACCCGCCTCAAGAACCTGGTCGACGCCGGCTACAAGACCATCATCGCGGTCGGCTTCGTCTACCAGCCGGCGGTCAACAAGGTCGCCAAGGACAACCCGAACGTCAAGTTCGCGATCATCGACTCGAACGACAAGGACCAGCCGTCCAACGTCACCTCGCTGCTCTTCGCCGAGCAGGAGGGTTCGTACCTGGCCGGTGTCGCCGCCGCCAACAAGTCGAAGGCCCACCACATCGGCTTCATCGGTGGTGTGCAGTCCGAGCTGATCAAGAAGTTCGAGGCCGGTTACAAGGCGGGCGCCAAGTCCGTCGACCCGAACATCGTGATCGAGACCACCTACCTGACCACGCCCCCGGACTTCACCGGCTTCAACTCGCCCGACAAGGGCAAGGAGGCCGCGCAGGGCCAGCTCGACAAGGGCGCGGACATCATCTACACCGCCGCCGGTTCCTCCGGTAACGGTGCCATCGAGGCCGTCGCCAACAAGCAGGGCGCCCTGGCCATCGGTGTCGACTCCGACCAGGCCAGCCAGCCGGCCCTGGCGAAGTACAAGAACAGCATCATGACCTCGATGGTCAAGAACGTCGACAACGCGGTCTTCGCGTACATCGACTCGGTCAAGAAGGGCAACGCCTTCACCGGCATCAAGCTCTTCGACCTGAAGGCCGACGGTGTCTCGCTCGCCACCACCGGCGGCAAGATCGACGACATCCAGCCGCAGCTGAAGGCCGCCGCCGACGCCATCAAGAGCGGCGCCACCACCATCCCGACCGCGCCGGCCCAGTAAGGACCGCGCGTCTCGGACGCGACAGCGCCTGCCGACTGCCCGGCAGCGCGATGATCGACACACGGGAGGGGCCCGGCAGGGTGCGCTCAACGCGTACCCCCGGGCCCCGTCCCGTCCCCCCGTTTCCCCCCTTGGCCCTCCGAGCGCAACGACGCGCCTCCAGACCACCAGGAGATCGCCATCACCGCATCCGACCCCGTCCCCCTGCGCAAGGACGGCACCCCCAGCGCGGGGACGGCGACACCGGCCGTCGAACTGCGCGGCATCACCAAGCGCTTCCCCGGTGTCGTGGCCAACCACGACATCAACCTCACCGTCCGCACCGGCACGGTGCACGCCCTGATGGGCGAGAACGGCGCCGGCAAGTCGACGCTGATGAAGATCCTCTACGGCATGCAGAAGCCGGACGAGGGCACCATCGCGATCAACGGCGAGCTGTGCGAGTTCAACACCCCCGGTGACGCCATCGACCGCGGCATCGGCATGGTGCACCAGCACTTCATGCTGGCCGACAACCTCACGGTGCTGGAGAACGTCGTCCTCGGCGGCGAGAAGATCCACGGCATCGGCGCCAAGGCCAAGGCGAAGATCAAGGAGATCTCCGACCAGTACGGCCTGGGCGTGCGCCCGGACGCCCTGGTCGAGGACCTCGGCGTCGCCGACCGCCAGCGCGTCGAGATCCTCAAGGTGCTGTACCGCGGCGCCAAGATCCTGATCCTCGACGAGCCCACGGCCGTCCTCGTCCCGCAGGAGGTCGACGCGCTGTTCGACAACCTGCGCGAGCTCAAGTCCGAGGGCGTCACCGTCATCTTCATCTCGCACAAGCTGCACGAGGTGCTGGCGGTGGCCGACGCGATCAGCGTCATCCGGCGCGGCACCACGGTCGGCGACGCCGACCCGAAGGCCGTCACCGCCCGTCAGCTCGCCGAGATGATGGTCGGCGCCGAGCTGCCCTCCCCGGAGAGCCGCGAGTCGACCGTCACCACGACGGAGATGCTCGACGTCAAGGACCTGCGGATCGCCAAGACCGACGCCGAGGGCATCGAGCGCGTCGTCCTGGACGACATCTCGCTGCGCATCCACAAGGGCGAGATCCTCGGCATCGCGGGTGTCGAGGGCAACGGCCAGGCCGAACTGGTCGAGGCCATCATGGGCATGCTGCCGCTGGACGGCGGCACCGTCACCCTGGACGGCAAGGACCTCTCCGGCACCCTCACCCGCAGCCGCCGCGAGGCCGGCATCGGCTACATCCCCGAGGACCGCCACAAGCACGGCCTGCTGCTGGAGGCCCCGCTCTGGGAGAACCGCATCCTCGGTCACGTCACCGAGACGCCCAACTCCAAGGGCGTGCTGCTCGACCCGGCCGCGGCCCGGACGGACACCTGGCGGATCGTCGAGGAGTTCGACGTCCGCACCCCCGGCATCGAGGTCACCGCGGCCTCGCTCTCCGGCGGCAACCAGCAGAAGCTGATCATCGGCCGCGAGATGAGCCACCAGCCCAAGCTGCTGATCGCGGCCCACCCCACCCGTGGTGTGGACGTCGGCGCGCAGGCCCAGATCTGGGAGCACATCCGGACCGCCCAGCGGGCCGGCCTGGCCGTCCTGCTGATCTCCGCCGACCTGGACGAGCTGATCGGGCTCTCCGACACCATCCGGGTCATCTACCGCGGCCGCCTGGTCGCCGACGCCGACCCGGCCACCGTGACCGCCGAGGACCTGGGCACCGCGATGACCGGTGCCGCCAGCGGCCACATCGAGTCCGAGCCGGAGGCCGTCGCCGAGGCCCAGGCCATCGCCGCCGAGGGCACCCAGGCCGAGGGCACCGACCCGTCCGACACCGCCGACGACCCGCAGGCGGGGGAGTAACCACATGACCAGTCCCAACCCCGCCGCCAAGCGCAGCCTGGCGCAGCGGATCAGCGGTGAGCGGATCGTGCTCGCACTGGCGGCGCCGGTGCTCGCGGTCGTGCTCTCCGTCGCGATCTGTTCCGTCCTGCTGGCGACCTCGGGCAAGAACCCGTTCGACGCGTGGAACGTGATGATCACGTACGCCACCAAGTCGGACGGCCAGGTGGCGATCCTCAACCGGTCCACCACGTACTACCTGGCCGCCGCGGCCGCCGCGTTCGGGTTCCGGATGAACCTGTTCAACATCGGCGTCGAGGGCCAGTACAAGGTCGCGGCGCTGTTCGCGGCCTACATCGGAGCGCAGGTCGACCTGCCGGCGTTCATCCAGATCCCGCTGCTGCTGGTCACCGCCATGCTGGTCGGCGGCCTGTACGCGAGCATCGCCGGTCTGCTGAAGGTCTACCGCGGCGTCAGCGAGGTCATCGCGACCATCATGCTGAACGCCATCGCGCTCGCGATCGTCGGCCTGCTGCTCGTCCCCGGCGTCTTCGCGCCGAAGGTCAGCGGCACCAGCAACTCGATCCAGACCGAGCCGATCTCGCAGTCGAGCCACTTCTTCGGCATCGAGACGGCCGGCGGCACCCTCTGGGGCTTCCTCTTCATCGCGATCCTGGTCGGTGTGCTCTTCCAGTTCACCCTGACCCGCACCCGCTTCGGCTTCGACCTGCGCGCCACCGGCCGCTCGGAGTCCGCCGCGACCGCCTCCGGCGTGAACGTCAAGAAGATGGTCGTCATCTCGATGTTCGTCTCCGGTGGGATCGCCGGTCTGATCGGCATGCCCGAGCTGCTGCAGAACTCCTTCTACTACGGCCAGAGCTTCCAGCCCGGCCTGGGTTTCCTGGGCATCTCGATCGCCCTGCTCGGCCGGAACAGCCCGATCGGCATGGCCTTCGCGGCCCTGCTGTTCGCCTTCCTGGACGCCACCGGCGCGCAGCTGCCCCTGCAGGGCGGCTTCCCGTCCGAGATCGTCTCGGTCATGCAGGGCACCATCGTCATCTGCGTCGTCGTCGCGTACGAGCTGGTCCGCCGCTACGGCCTGAAGCGCCAGCAGCAGAAGGTCGGCGCCCAGCTCGCCGCCCAGGCCGCGGCCACTGAGAAGAAGGAGGTGTCCGCGTGAGCACCGCTACTGCCGCTCGTCCGAAGGCGCCGGGCGCGCCTGCGAAGAAGCGCACGCTGTCCTGGCCCGTGGTGCTCCTGCTGATCGCGGGTGCCCTGGTGCTGTTCTCCGCCGTGGGCATGGCCACCGGCAACCACTCGCTGACCTCCTCCGGCCAGGTCACCGCCGCGCTCAGCGCCGCCGTGCCGATCGGCATGGCCGGTCTCGGTGGTCTCTGGTCCGAGCGGGCCGGTGTGGTCAACATCGGCCTCGAAGGCATGATGGTCGCCGGCACCTTCTGCGGTGCCTGGGCCGGCTACCTGGTCAACCCGTGGGTCGGCCTGCTGGCCGGCATGCTCGGCGGGGCGCTCGGCGGTCTGCTGCACGCGATCATCACCGTCACCTTCGGCGTCGACCACATCGTCTCCGGCGTCGGCATCAACCTGCTGATCCCCGGCATCTGCGCGTACGTCAACCGGATCTACTACAAGGACTACATCTCGGCCGGTGCCGGTGCGAACCAGTCCCCGCCGGCGGATCCGCTGCCGTACATCACCGTCCCGGGGCTGTCCTCGGGCCTGAAGGACATCGAGAACCACCACTGGTTCTTCGTCTCGGACGTCGCGGGCGTGCTGGGCGGCCTGGTCACCAACATCTCGGTGGTCGTGGTCCTGGCCGGTGCGCTGATCGTGGTCAGCTACTTCGCGCTCTGGCGCACGGTCTTCGGCCTGCGGCTGCGCTCCTGCGGTGAGAACCCGACCGCGGCCGAGTCGCTGGGCGTCAACGTCTACAAGTACAAGTACCTGGCGGTCATCGCCTCCGGCGCCTTCGCGGGCCTCGGCGGTGCGTACCTCTCGCTGGTCGCCGCGCACTTCTACAAGGACGGCCAGACCCTGGGCCGCGGCTTCATCGGCCTCGCCGCGATGATCTTCGGCAACTGGATGCCCGGGGGTCTCGCCATGGGCGCCGGCCTCTTCGGCTTCACCGACAGCCTCCAGCTGCGCGACCCGGAGTCGGTGCACGTGCTGATCCTGGTCGTCGGCATCGCGATGATCCTGCTCGCCCTGTGGCAGCTGTACCGGCGCAAGTACACCGCGACGGTGATCTCCTTCGTGATCGCCGGCGGCCTGATCGCCTGGTACTCGCTGACCGACCAGGTGCAGCGCCCGCTGATCGTCGCCACGCCGTACCTGATCACCCTGGTGGTGCTCTCGCTGGCCTCGCAGCGACTGCGGATGCCCAAGGCGGACGGCCAGATCTACCGCAAGGGCCAGGGCAAGTGACCGCCCCGCAGGCCTCCGCGGTCGACTGGGAGATGCTGCGCGAGGCGGCGCGCGAGGCGATGGGCCACGCGTACGCCCCGTACAGCAAGTTCCCGGTCGGCGCGGCCGCGCTGGTGGACGACGGGCGGGTGGTCACCGGCTGCAACGTCGAGAACGCCTCGTACGGGCTCGGGCTGTGCGCCGAGTGCGGGCTGGTGTCCGCGCTGCACGCCACCGGGGGCGGTCGGCTGACCGCTTTCACCTGCGTCGACGGCGCCGGCGAACTGCTGATGCCGTGCGGGCGCTGCCGCCAGCTGCTGTACGAGCACGGCGGGCCGGACCTGCTGGTCGAGCTGGCCTCCGGCGTGAAGCCGATGAGTGAGGTCCTGCCCGACGCGTTCGGGCCGGAGCGGCTCTAGCATCTGCATTTGTTACGCGCGTAGAGTGTCGCGAGTGGGCCGTAACCCGGTCATTTCGCGGCACTCTTCGCATTTCACGCTTCAGAACCCCACGCTTTAAGAAACCGCACTGGGAGCACGCATGGACGCCATCTCCGTCATCAGGACCAAGCGCGACCGCGGAGAGCTGAGCGACGCTCAGATCGACTGGGTCATCGACGCCTACACCCGCGGCGAGGTCGCCGACGAGCAGATGTCCGCCCTGGCCATGGCGATCCTGCTGAACGGCATGCAGCCGCGCGAGATCAGCCGCTGGACCGACGCCATGATCCGCTCCGGCGTCCGGATGGACTTCTCCTCGCTGCCGCTGCCCACCAGCGACAAGCACTCCACCGGCGGCGTCGGCGACAAGATCACCCTGCCGCTCGCCCCGCTGGTCGCCGCCTGCGGCGCCGCGGTCCCGCAGCTCTCCGGCCGTGGCCTCGGCCACACCGGCGGCACCCTGGACAAGCTGGAGTCCATCCCCGGCTGGCGCGCCCTGCTCTCCAACGAGGAGATGATGGACGTCCTGCGCGACGCCGGCGCCGTCATCTGCGCCGCCGGTGACGGCCTGGCGCCCGCCGACAAGAAGCTGTACGCGCTGCGCGACGTCACCGGCACCGTCGAGGCGATCCCGCTGATCGCCTCCTCGATCATGTCCAAGAAGATCGCCGAGGGCACCGGCGCGCTGGTCCTGGACGTCAAGGTCGGCTCCGGCGCGTTCATGAAGAACCTGGACGACGCCCGCGAGCTCGCCCGCACCATGGTCGGCCTGGGCACCACCGCCGGGGTCAACACCGTCGCCCTGCTCACCGACATGTCCACCCCGCTCGGCCTCACCGCCGGCAACGCGCTGGAGGTCCGGGAGTCCGTCGAGGTCCTGGCCGGCGGCGGCCCGGCCGACGTCGTCGAGCTGACCCTCGCGCTCGCCCGCGAGATGCTCGCCGCGGCCGGCGTGCACGGCAAGGACCCGGCGGACGCGCTGCGCGACGGCTCCGCGATGGACCACTGGCGCCGCATGATCGCCGCCCAGGGCGGCGACGTGGACGCCCCGCTCCCGGTCGCCCGCGAGCAGCACGTCATCCCCGCGCCCGCCTCCGGCGTGCTCACCGAGCTCGACGCCTACGCCGTCGGCGTCTGCGCCTGGCGCCTGGGCGCCGGCCGCGCCCGCAAGGAGGACCCGGTGCAGGCCGGCGCCGGCGTCGAGATGCACGCCAAGCCCGGTGACACCGTGGTGGCCGGCCAGCCGCTGCTGACCCTGCACACCGACACCCCGGAGCGCTACGACTACGCCATCGAGGCCCTGGCCGGCGGCATCACCGTCGCCCCGGCCGGCACGGAGTTCACCCCGAACCCGATCGTGCTCGACCGTATCGCCTGATCCTGGTCGACCAGTGGTCGAAGGGAGCCGTACCCGCTGGGTACGGCTCCCTTCGTGTGTGAGCTCAGGCGTAGGTCCGCAGGACGCTGGTGTCGAGGGTCCAGGGACCCACCGTGATCGTGTCGCCGAACTTGAACTTCTCGCGGGAGTCGTAGCCGGGGCCGTCGTGGATGATTCCGGTGCCTTTTCGGGGGTCGACGAGGAGATACATCGGAATACCCATGGCCGAGTAGTCGCGGACCTTGCCGTGGTAGTCGTTCTCAGGGTTGGACTTGGAGACGACCTCCACGACGAGAAGGATCTCGTGGGGGAGGAAGGCGGGGTTGTCGTCGTCCAGATTCGCCTCCGGGAAAACCATCAGGTCCGGGTTCCGGAGCCGGCCAAGGCCCACGTCCTCCAGGTCCGCGCCCCCGTGGGCGATGTACCCCGGATGAGTCTGGGGCAACTGGGCGTTGAGCTGTCGGGCGATGCGCAACACGGCGAGCTCGTGGCGCTTCACCGGCGACATCGTCACGACGATCTGACCGTCGGCGATCTCGATCTTCCCTATCCCCGGCACCTTCGGCAGCTGATCCGCGATTTCAAGCAGCCTGGCGTACGCAGCAGGATCGATGCTCATGTCCCTGAGGGTATCGGCGCCCGCTGTCAAGCGTCCGCGACCGCTCGCCTCGTGGTGTGCGCCTGGTGGGTTGCGTAGAGGGTGACGGCGGCGGCCAGGGTCATGGCGGTGAGGCCGACGGTGGCGGCGCCGGGCCAGCCGGTGGCGTGGTAGGCGTCGGCGCCGAGGGTGCCGCCGAGGCTGTTGCCGAGGTAGTAGGCGATCAGGTAGAGCGCGGAGGCCTGGGCGCGGCCCTCGGTGGCGGTGCGGCCGACCGCCGAGGAAGCGGTGGCGTGGCCGGCGAAGAAGCCGGCCGTGATCAGGACCAGTCCGAGCAGGGCGCAGACCAGGGACTCGGCGAGGGAGAGCAGCAGGCCGGCCGCGGTCACGCCGATGGCGGCGTAGAGGGCGCCGCGGCGGCCGAGCCGGCCGCAGAGGCGTCCGGCCGCGGCGGAGGTGCCGGTGCCGACCAGGTAGACCACGAAGATCGAGGCGGCGACCGACTCCGGCAGGTGGAACGGCGCCCCGATCAGGCGGTAGCCGACGGTGTTGTAGACCGCGCCGAACACGGCCATGAACAGCAGCCCGAGCGCGTACAGCCGCAGCAGCAGCGGGTTGCGCAGGTGCCGTCCGACGGTGCGGGCGAGCGCGCGGGCGTCCACCGGCGCGGGGGTGAAGTGCCGGGCGGCGGGGATCAGCAGCCGGAAGGCGAGGGTGGCGAGCAGCGCGAGGGCGGCGGAGGCGGCGAGGCCCCAGCGCCAGCCGAGGGCGGCGGCGGTCCAGCCGGAGACCAGCCGGCCGCCCATGCCGCCGATGCTGTTGCCGGCCACGTACAGGCCCATCGCGGAGGCCAACGCGCTGGGGTGGACCTCCTCGGCGAGGTAGGCCATCGCGGTGGCCGGGAGCCCGGCGAGGGCGGCGCCCTGGAGGACCCGCAGCGCGACGAGGGTGGTCAGGTCGGGTGCGAAGGGCAGCGCGAGGGCCAGGGCGGAGGCGGCCAGGGTGGAGGCCGTCATCACCGCGGTGCGGCCGTACCGGTCGGAGAGCGCGCTCGCCGGGAGCAGGCCGAGGGCGAGTCCGAGGGTGGCGGCGGAGGCCGTCCAGCTGGCCTGGTCGGGGGTGAGTCCGAGGTCGTCCGAGAGGACCGGCAGCAGGCCCTGGGTGGAGTAGAGCAGGACGAAGGTCGCGATCCCGGCGGCGAACAGGGCGAGGTTGGCGCGGCGGAAGTCGCGCCCGCCGGGGCGGTGGCGGTCGTCCCCGGCGGGGCGGTCGACGGGGGTGGTGGCGGCGTGGGCATCCGGTGCGGGCACGGATGCCCTGGTACTGGAGGGCTGCATGCCGTTGACCGTAGGCCCGGCTCGCTTGATGCGTCCAATGCATGAAGCGGGGATGATCGATGCACTGGCGTATGAGTCGAGGTGGTGGCGGAATGGCGGTGGCCGAACCGGTGGACGGCGGGGACCAGCGGTACCGGGCGGCCGAGTTGGGGGCGGACGAGCCGGCCGTCCTGCTCGCTCCCCGGCTGGCGCAGTTCGCGGCGGTGGCCCGGCTGGAGCACGTGACGCAGGCGGCCGCGCTGCTCGGGGTGCCGCAGCCGACGCTGTCGCGCGCGGTGGCCCGGCTGGAGGAGGAGCTGGGCGTGGACCTGCTGGCCCGTCAGGGCCGTACGGTGCGGCTGACCAGGGCGGGCCGGCTGCTGCTGGCCTCGGTGGAGCGGGCGCTGGCCGAGGTCGAGCGCGGCGCGCGGGCGGCCCGGGCGGAGGCGGACCCGGAGGTGGGGCTGGTCGCCTTCGGCTTCCTGCACACGATGGGGCCGGACGCGGTGCCGGCGCTGCTGCGCGGCTTCCGCGCGGAGCACCCGCGGGTGCGGTTCCAGCTGGTGCAGGACTACGGGGCGGCGATGCTGGAGCGGCTGCGGGCCGGTGAGCTGGACCTCTGCCTGGTGGCGCCGTTGCCGGACGATCCGGCGTACACCGCCCGTCCGCTGGACGAGCAGCGCCTGAACCTGGTCGTCCCGGCGGACCACCGGCTGGCCGGGCGGCGGCGGATCCGGCTGGCGGAGGTGGCCGAGGAGCCGTTCGTCGGACTGGAGCAGGGGTACGGACTGCGCGCGATCACGGACGGCTTCTGCGCGGAGGCCGGGTTCGTCCCCCGGCTGGCGTTCGAGGGCGAGGAGGCGGAGACGCTGCGCGGGCTGGTGGCGGCGGGGCTGGGGGTGGCGCTGCTGCCGCCGGCCCTGGTGCCGCGGCCGGGAGTGGTGGAGCTGGAGGTGACGGCGCCGCGCACCCGGCGGGCGATCGGGCTGGCCTGGGTGACGGGGCGGCCGCTGGCCCCGCCGGCGGCGGCGTTCCGGGACTTCGTGCTGTCCCGGCGCGGACGGCTGATCCAGCACGACTGACGCGGCCGTTCCGGAGGGCTGCCGGGGTTCCGTCAGTGTCGTGGCTTTGGCGGATCGTATGGACCGGTCGGTGGAATTCCGGGCGGAGTTTGGACCATCCGGTGGTGTCCGCGGTGGTGGGTCTACGCGCGTAGGGGCTATATTTCCGCAATGGAAAAGCAGATCCCCGTCACCACCGCGGGCACCGGCCCGCGTGTCCCCACCGCCGACCAGATCCGCCGCGCGCCGAAGGTCCTGCTGCACGACCACCTCGACGGCGGGCTGCGCCCGGAGACGGTGGTCGAGCTGGCCGCCGCCGTCGGCTACCAGGGGCTCCCCACCACCGACCCCAAGGAGCTCGGCGAGTGGTTCCGTGAGGCCGCCGACTCCGGCTCGCTGGTCCGCTACCTGGAGACCTTCGCGCACACCTGCGCCGTGATGCAGACCCGCGAGGCCCTGATCAAGGTCGCCGCCGACTGCGCCGAGGACCTGGCCGCCGACGGCGTCGTGTACGCCGAGGTCCGGTACGCCCCCGAGCAGCACCTGGAGGCCGGCCTGACCCTGGACGAGGTCGTCGAAGCCGTCCAGGAGGGCTTCCGCCTCGGCGAGGCCAACGCCCGCGAGGCCGGCCACCGGATCCGCATCGGCACCCTGCTGACCGCGATGCGGCACGCCGCCCGCTCCACCGAGATCGCCGAGCTGGCCAACCGCCACCGCGACCAGGGCGTGGTCGGCTTCGACATCGCGGGTGCCGAGGCCGGCTACCCCCCCACCCGCCACCAGGCCGCCTTCGACTACCTCAAGGGCGAGAACAACCACTTCACCATCCACGCGGGCGAGGCCTTCGGTCTGCCGTCGATCTGGGAGGCCCTGCAGTGCTGCGGCGCCGACCGGCTCGGCCACGGCGTGCGGATCGTGGACGACATCACGGTGGGCGAGGACGGCTCGGTCGAGCTCGGCCGGCTGGCCGCGTACGTGCGCGACAAGCGCATCCCGCTGGAGATGTGCCCCACCTCCAACATCCAGACCGGTGCGGCCACTTCGTACGCCGAGCACCCGATCGGCCTGCTCAGCCGGCTGAAGTTCCGGATCACCGTGAACACCGACAACCGGCTGATGAGCGGCACCAGCATGAGCCAGGAGTTCGGGCACGTGGTGGAGGCCTTCGGCTACACGCTGGGCGACCTGGAGTGGTTCACGGTGAACGCGATGAAGTCCGCGTTCCTGCCGTTCGACGAGCGACTGGCGATGATCAACGACGTGATCAAGCCGGGCTACGCCGAGCTGAAGGCCGAGTGGCTGTTCAGCGCGGGCTCCGGCGGCAACTGAGCCGGGGGAACGTGCTGTCGAAGGTCGGATGAACGGCCAGCTCCGGTACGGAAGTTGGCGTTCATCCGACTAGTCACTCGGGTGAGTGAACGCCCTTTGGTTCTCACGCGACCGGCTCACTACGGTGTGCCAGTCATTGCCGATCAGGCACGGTGGCCGTCGCCCGTTCGCCGGTCCCGTGCACGAGGTCGGCCACCGACGAGGACCCAAGGGGACGAACCATGAAGCAGGCTCTCAAGGCCGCCGGCACCGCGGCGCTCGGCATCGCCATCGCGGCGGTCGGCGCCGGCACCGCCTCCGCCGACGCCGCCCCGGCGCCCGGCGGCCTCGGGCTGCCCACCGGCGCGGTGACGAACCCCGCGGTGACCGGGGCGGTCACCGACACCGCCGGCAAGCTGCCCGGCGGCGACAAGGTCACCGGCGCGCTGGGCACCCTCGCCCCGACCGCCGGCCACGCCGCCGCCCCGGCCGCCGACACCGCGCCGCTCGCCGGCGTCACCCAGCAGCGCGGCGCCGTCCCGAGCGTCCCGGGCCTGGACAAGACCCCGATCGGCGGGCTGACCAACACCCTGCCGCTGCCGGGCCTGGCCGGCTGATCCGAGCCCTCGGCGCGACGACGGGCCGCCCGCCCCCGGTGATCCCGGGGACGGGCGGCCCGTCGGTGTTTCCCGCCGCCGGCTCACGGCTCCTGGGGGAGGAGCAGCCACAGGGCCAGGTAGATCAGGAACTGCGGGCCGGGCAGCAGGCAGGAGAGCAGGAAGATCAGCCGGACGGTCCACGGGGTCAGCCCGAAGCGGGCGGCGATCCCGGCGCAGACGCCGGCGATGACACGGTTGTGGCGGGGGCGGGCGAGGCGAGCGCTCATGGTTGACTCCTGGTCTCTCCGCACGGTGGCGGCCCGGTCCGGCCGGTCCGGCGGGGTGTTTCCATACTCCGCCGCCGCCGGCCCGTTATCCTCCGCCCGGCAGGTGATTCCCCACCCCGAAGGTTCACCGGGGAGGCGTACCCGGACCTCGGGGTCGATCTCGGGGTGACCCTGAGGGCGGGCGTCCGTCCGGGCCCCCGAAGGGTCGCGCCATCCCCTGGCGGGGGCGTCGAAACGGCTCGATATGATGCCGCAGTCGCTGTTGGTCGGGGGGCGGAACATCGGCGCGCCATCGCCTTGAAATGGCCTCTCGCGCAAGCGATTTCACGTTCTGGTGGGTTCTGTCCGCATTCTCTCGTGAGGTTACCTTGCGCACTCGGCACCGCAGATTCCTGGCCGTGACCGCCGCGGTCACGCTGGCCTCCGGCTCGGCCGTGGTCGAGGCCCCGGGCGTCTTCGCCGCCTCGGGGACGGCCACGACGGCCCAGGGCCCCCAGGCGCAGTCCTCGCCGGTCACGGTGGCCTTCGGCGGCCTGCCCGGCACCGTCAAGGCGGGCAGCGCACCGGTGGAGTTCACCGCGACGCTCAGGAACACCGCCGACCACCAGATGGACCTGCTGCCGTCCACCGTCGTCCTCGGGGACACCGGCACCGGCACCAAGCCGAGCCAGTTCAAGCTGGAGTACCAGGCGCCCGGCGGGCCGCAGTGGCAGGACGCCAAGGTGACCGCCACCATCGCCGGCGGCCTCTGGCAGCTCGACCCGCCCGCCGTGCCGCACCTCGCGGCCGGTGCCGAGGCGGTCTACCGGCTGCGGCTCACCGTCGCCGCCGACACCCCGGGCGGCCGGGTGACGCCGGGCTTCAACGCCATCGTCTCGGACCCCACCCTGCCGCCGGAGCAGCGGATCTCCTCCGCGATGAGCGGCTTCCCGGACCTGCTCGTCACCCCGGCGGTCACGCCGACCACCCCCGCGCCCACGCCCGCCGCCACGGCCGAGGTCAGGCTCGACGGGGTGCCCGCCGCCTTCACGGCGGGCGGCGAACCGAAGCCGTTCAAGCTGGTCTTCACCAACAACAGCGGCAGGGACCTCCGCGTCCTGCCCGCGATCGTGTTCCAGGGGGCGACCGAACTCCCCTCCGAGGTGGTCCGGTTCGAGTTCCGGAAGGCCGACGGGAGCTGGCTGGAGGGCACCCCCGGGGGCAACTCGGAGCATCCGGGCTGGCTGTACTTCGGGCTGCGGACCGGCGACAAGAACACCGATGTGATCGCCCTGCCGAAGGGGGAGACCCGCACGGTCGACGTCCGGCTGTCCTTCACCACGGACGCCCCGGCCGTCGCCCAGTCCCTGGCGGCCCTGGCGGGCAGCCTGCCCGGCGAGGGGGAGCGCGGGAGCGAGGCGTCCAGCCCGAAGGCCGACTTCACGATCGGGCCCGCGGCGGTCTCCACCGCCACCCCGACGCCCGTTGCCCCGGCCACCCCGGCGCCGACCGAGGCCCCGCCGTCCAGCGCTCCGGTCGTCCCGGTCGCGCGGCCCACCGGTGCGGCGCCGAGCCCCGCCGCGGAGCACCCCAGAGCCGTCCCCGCCGCGGCCCCGGCCGCGGACACCCGGCTGGCCTCCACCGGCGGCGGCACCGCCGCGGAGCCGATGGCGATCACCGGGGCGGTCGCGATCGCCCTCGGCGTGGGCACGCTGGTGGTGGCGCACCGCCGCAAGCGCGCCTAGCGCCGGACAAGCGGGAAGGCCCGTCCGTCACCTTCTCGGTGACGGACGGGCCTTCCGGCGTTCGTGCGGCGTGCGGCCCGATCAGCCGGCCGGCTGCTGCGGCGGCTGCGGCTGGCCGGGCTGGGCGTACGGGTTGTCCGCCACCGGCTGCGGCGGGACGCCCGGCTGGTAGGGCGCGGCACCCTGGGGCGCGGCCGGCGGGACGGGGCCACCGGCCTGCGGCGGCACGGGCGCGCCCGGCTGCGGGGCGTTCGGGTTGTACGGCGCCTGCGGGGCGTTGGGGTTGTACGGCGCCTGCGGGGCGTTGGGGTTGAACGCGGCGGCCTGGGCGGGGGTCTGCTGCTTGGCGTTGCTGCGCTCGACGATCGCCTTCACCGAGTAGACGATCATCGCGATCGGCAGGATGAACACCTTGAAGAAGATGTAGTACGTGCCGCCCTCGAAGACGAACACGAGGTAGTAGGCGTACCCCAGGAACCCGAGGCCGATGATGACGTTGAGGACTCGCAGACCGGCCTTCAGCCCGCCGGCGACGGCGCCGAGGCCCACCATGAGGACGCCGCTGATCGCGAGCAGGACGGCGTACCAGGAGAACAGCGGTTCGGCGCTGAAGTCGAGATTGTTCAAGGGGGGGTTCCTGTGGGACGGAAGAAAGAACGGCACAGCCGTTTGGGGACGAGAGCGCACAGTACTGGAGGCGGCTGACATTCGTCGCCGCCTTTACGTCACGGTGTCGTTGCGCTCTGCCCGAAAGGCAATTGACGCGGTGGGAAATGACTGGATATGAGGTGCTGCGCGTCCTTTGACCGTGCGGCTCAGCGGCCGGGCGGCGTCGGCTCGGCGTAGGCGTGCGGGCGCCCGACGGGCGCGACGGCCGCGACCCGGGTGACCGTGGCCACCGGCGGGACGGCCAGCACGGACACCCGGGGGGCCCGCGGCCGGCGCTCCCGCAGCAGGTGCCGCAGGCCGGGGACCAGCGCGAGGTGGACGGCGGCCACACCGATCACGGCGAACAGGATGTGGTCCACGTTGAGGACGTGCCCGGGCGTCCAGGAGGAGAGGAACTCCAGCCCCGTCGCCAGCAGCGCCGAGGCGCCGGTGGTCCGCAGGAAGGACGGCAGCCAGGGTGCCCGGAGGCGGCCGCCGGCCAGCGGCAGCAGCACGCCCAGCGGGGCCAGCAGCAGGAGCTCGCCGACCACCTGCCAGACGGTGGAGGAGCGGAGCGAGGCCAGCGGCGTCAGGTTGGCGTCGTACACCCAGGCCACCGGCAGCGGTCTCAGCACCAGCCAGAGCACCAGCGCCAGGTGGCAGGCCAGGCCCGCCAGTCCGGTCAGCCGGAGGGAACGGTGGACGGCCGTCGCCGGCCCGGTCTCGGTCCCCGTGCCGGAACGCTCGTCGCGTGTCCTGGTGCCATCTCGCTGCACGGGGGGAAGGACGTGAGCCGGTGGCACGGCGGTTCCACACCGGGCGTGAACATTCCCGGCCGCGCCCCCGGCGCCCGCCGCTCCTCGTCCGGAGGGGCGGTCACTTGCAGGGGGCGGCGGTCGGCACCGCGCCGAACACGTTGTCCGGCGGCGGGCTGCCCGGCGTCACCGGGGTGGGCGAGGGGCTCGGGCTCACGGAGCCCTTGGCCACGCCGCGGCTCGGCGTCACGGCCGGTGCGGGGCCAGGCGGGGTGGCCAGCGCGGGCGGTACGCGCGGGGTGGTCGGGCAGGCCGTCCGGCTGGCCGGGGCGCCGGCGTCGACCGGTACGGCGGTCGGCCGGATGCCGCAGCCGGAGGCCAGCGCGAGCAGGAACACCACGCCGGCGGTGCGGCGCAGGGCGGTACGGGTGGTGCGGGTGGGGGCGGTCACGTGGCGTCCTTGTCGTCCTCGGCGGCGTCGCGGCCGGGGCCGCCCTCGCCCGCCGACGGCGGAGGCGGCGGGGCCAGCGGCAGTGTCAGGGTGAACACCGCGCCGACCTCCCCGTTGGCCGCCGTGATCGTCCCCCCGTGTATCCGGGCGTTGGCCATCGCGATCGACAGGCCCAGCCCGCTGCCCTCCGAGCGGGCCCGCCCCCGGTCCGCCTTGTAGAACCGGTCGAAGACGTGCGGCAGCACGTCCTCGGGGATGCCCGGGCCGCTGTCGGAGACCTCGACCACGACCGACTCCCCGGCCTGCCGGACCTTGACCCGCACCGGCGAGCCGCCGTGCTTGAGGGCGTTGCCGATCAGGTTGGCGAAGACCACGTCGAGCCGGCGCGGGTCGACCACGGCCAGGATGCCGCGCGGGGCGTCCACCTCGACGGCGTCGTACCAGGCCCGGCCGTCGATGCAGGACATGATCAGGTCCGCGATGTCCACCTCGTCGGCGACCAGCTTGGCGGTGCCGGCGTCGAAGCGGGTCACCTCCATCAGGTTCTCCACCAGGTCGGACAGCCGCCGGGTCTCGCTGACCACCAGCCGTACGGCCGGCTCGATCATCGGGTCCAGCGACTCGGCCTCGTCCTCCAGGATGTCGGTGACCGCCGTCATGGCGGTCAGCGGGGTGCGCAGTTCGTGCGACATGTCGGCGACGAACCGCCGACTCTGCGCCTCGCGCGCGCTCAGCTCCTCGACCTGCTCGTGCAGCGACTCCGCGGCGCGGTTGAACGTCCGGGCCAGATCGGCGAGTTCGTCCGAGCCCTCGACTTCGAGCCGGGTGTCCAGGTGCCCCTGGCCGAGCCGCCGGGCGGCGTCGCCGAGCCGCTTGACCGGCCGCAGCACGGTGGCCGAGGCGGCCTGGGCGAGCAGTGCCGAGCCGATCAGCGCGAGCAGGGTGGCGATGGCCAGCGACCAGCCCAGGGTGTTGAGGTCGGCCCGCTCGTTCTCCAGCGACTTGAACATGTACGCCGTCGGGCCGTTCGGCACCACCTTGGTGCCGCCGATCACGAACGGCCGGCCCTCCAGGTTCTGGCGCTGCCAGTACAGGTGGTACGGGTACGGGTTGCTCTCGGAGACCTCGCGCGGCTTGGCGACCGTGGACTGCAGCGCGGCCGGTACGTCGGCCAGCGTGAAGTGGGTGGGGTCGGAGGAGGTCGCCGGGCACTCCGGGTGCGCCGGGTCGACCACCACCACGTCGTAACTCAGACCGGAGCTGGCCACGTTGGACGCCAGCGCGGCCAGCTCGGGGCAGGCGGCGTCCAGCGGCAGCTCGGAGACGTTGCGGCTGAGCGAGACCCGGAAGTCGTTCAGCGCGGTGTCCTGGGCGCGCTTGAGCACCGCGTCGCGGTTCAGCCAGTACGCGATGCCGGAGGCCGAGACGGCGGCGAGCAGCGCCACCGCCGCGAACACCGCGATCAGCCGCACCCGCAGGGAGCGCAGCCGGCGCCACCGGCCCGCCGGGAAGCGCCGGGCAGTCTTCTGATGATCGGTCACAGGAGCCTGTCGTGGTACGGGAGTTCGGGAGTTCGGGATTCGGAGAGCCGGGGGCGGGGGCGGGTCAGGCCGGCGGGTCCAGCCGGTAGCCCACCCCGCGCACGGTGCGGATCAGCGTCGGCGCGGACGGCACGTCCTCGACCTTGGCCCGCAGCCGCTGGACGCAGGCGTCCACCAGGCGCGAGTCGCCGAGGTAGTCGTGCTCCCAGACCAGCCGCAGCAGCTGCTGGCGGGAGAGCGCCTGTCCGGGGCGGCGGCTGAGTTCCAGCAGCAGCCGCAGCTCGGTCGGGGTGAGTTGGAGGTCCTGACCGTCCTTGGTGACGGTCATCGCAGCCCGGTCGATGACCACGCTGCCGTACGCCGAGGAGTCCGAGCTCTCCCGCTCGCCGCGCCGCAGCACCGCCCGGATCCGGGCGTCCAGCACGCGCGGCTGCACCGGCTTCACCACGTAGTCGTCCGCGCCGGACTCCAGACCCACCACCACGTCGATGTCGTCCGAGCGGGCGGTCAGCAGGATGATCGGCAGCTGGTCGGTGCGGCGGATCCGCCGGCACACCTCGAAGCCGTCGATTCCGGGCAGCATCACGTCGAGCACGATCAGGTCGGGCCGCTGCTCCTTGAAGAGCCTCAGACCGTCCTCGCCGGACGCGGCGGTGGCCACGCGGTGGCCCTGGCGGGTGAGGGCGAGTTCGAGGCCGGTCCGGATGGCGTCGTCGTCCTCGATCAGAAGGAGGAAAGGCACGGCCCCATTTTGGCCCACCCGCAGCCCCGAATCACCCCCCGGAGCGATCACCGCCCGCACGGGAACCGGAACGAGCGCCACCGGCGTCCGGAACGGAGGGAGGCGGACCGGGGCGAAAGCCCCCCGCCTGTGACACCCCTGTGACAGTCGGCGGACAGCGCCATCACAACCGGCGGGCAGGATTTTCCATGTCGCCGCAGGACAGCGGGCCGCAAGGCCGGCTGGAGGGCGGCTACCGGAACCGCTCGAACCGCAACAAGGGGGCGCACGATGAACGCCATGCTTCAGACCCGGACCAACCCGGCTGTCCGCACCGCGCGTTCGTCAGCCACCGCCCACCGCACCCGGTACGAGATCAGGACCGACGAGAACTCCGGTGCCGTGACCGTACGGGGGTGCGCGCACAGCACCGGGGGGAACCCTGCCGCACGCCGGGTGAGCGGCGGTGGCAGGACGGGGGAGCTGTACGGGATCGGCCGGCTGGGGAGTTCGGTCGACTCCGCCAACACCCTCACGCTGCGGGGGATCCTCCCCGTCCGCGTCGAGGGCACGGACACCCCGGGGGGGAACCGGGGTACCGGGGGGAACGGTCTGCGCACGGTCGGTTCGGGGGAACCGTCCGGTCGCGAGGCCGCCGGTGCGACGCTGCTGCGGCTGAACCCCGCCGCGGCCCGCACCACCGAGGCCGGACAGGGAGGCGCGCAGGGGGAGCACTCGGCCGCCGCGGAGGACCACATCACGGAGTTCACCGCGTACGTGCGCGAGCGCCGCGCCTCCCTGTACGCCACGGCCTACCACCTCACCGGTGACCGCTACGAGGCCGAGGACCTGCTGCAGAGCGCGCTCTTCAGCACCTACCGGGCCTGGGGCCGGATCACCGACAAGGCCGCGGTCGGGGGCTACCTCCGCCGCACCATGACCAACCTGCACATCTCCGCCTGGCGGCGCCGCAAGGTCAACGAGTACCCGACCGAGGAGCTGCCGGAGACGGCCGGTGACACCGACGCGATGGGCGGCACCGAGCTGCGCACCGTGCTCTGGCAGGCGCTGGCGAAGCTGCCGGAGAACCAGCGGACCATGCTGGTGCTGCGGTACTACGAGGGCAAGACCGACCCGGAGATCGCCGACGTGCTGGGGATCAGCGTCGGCACGGTCAAGAGCAGCATCTGGCGCGCCCTGCGCCGGCTGCGTGACGACGAGCACCTGAACAAGTCGGGCGACACCGTCCGGGCGTTCGGCGAGCTGGTCGCGTAACGCGGCCGTCCGCGCGGCGCGGCGAAGGACTCCCGTCGGGGGACGGGAACGGACGGTCACGGTCCGGGGGCAGAGGCTCGGGGGAGCATGCCCGTGGGGGAGCCGAGGACCGTTCGGGAAGGGCGAAGGGCCCGGTGCGGGGGAGACGCACCGGGCCCTTCGTCGTGTTCCCGTTCAGACGGCGGAGAGCTCCCGCCGGCCGGCCGCGGCGCGGATCCGCCGCGCGGCCTCCGGGCCGGCGCACGCGTACGAGCCGAGCGCGACCTGCCGCCCGACGATGGAGCGCTCGGCCCGCATCAGCCGGAAGCCCCGGCGCAGCAGCACCGGCAGCGACTTGCGGCCCTCCCGGACGTCCCGGCGCAGTCGGCGCCAGGCCGTGGTGAGCGCGCCGTTGCGCAGGCACAGGGCGTCGCCGAGCAGGTCCTCCTCGGCGCACTCGGCGGTGATCTCGGCGGCGAAGATGCCCTCCGCGATGAAGGCCCCGGCGCCGTCCAGGTCCAGGACGCGGGTGCCGATCCGGCCGTTGTCCGGGATCGAGTACACCGGCACGTCGGCGCGGCCGTGCTCGTGCAGGGCGCGGATGACGGCGACGGCCTGGTCGCGGTGCCAGGCGAGCGGGGAGTCCCAGTCGACGGCGCCGTCGGGCAGCCGCGGCAGCGTGGGGTCGTCCCCGTCCTTGTAGAAGTCGTCGAGCTGGAGCACCGGCAGGCCGCTGAGCTCGGCGAGCGAGGACTTCCCCGACCCGGAGGGCCCGGAGAGCAGGATCACCCGGGCAGGCCCGGTCGGTGCGGGGTTCATGGGGGAGTCACTCACGGGACACCAGTCTGACGCATCCGGGCCCGTTACCGAAACCGGTCGGCGCGGACTCCTACCCCGGGTGCGCCCCCGACCGGGGACCGGCGAGGGCGGCGTGGAGCACCGGGAGGTAGCGGCTGTCCACCTGGAGGTAGACCAGGCCCTCGGCGCCGGGCGGCAGGTAGGCGGTGGCGGCCCAGTCCTGGCTGTGCCAGGTGTCGGGCTCGGGCTCGTGGAAGGCACCCCCGGAGGGCAGTTCGCGCCGGTCGGCTTCGCGCGTGACGAGGACCACGGCTCCGGCCCCGGGCGTGATGTGCAGGCTGCCGTTGACGTAGTCGGGCTGCCGGTCGGTCCGGGCCGAGCAGGGCACCCGGACCGGACGGCCGGCGGCCAGCCGCCGCGTGGTGCGGGCCACGTGCCACCTGCGGTAGAAGCCGTCCGCGAAGAGTGCCGTCAACTCGCCGATGAGCTCGCCCATGCGTCCCCCTTCGTCCGTCCCCGTCAGCGGTGATTCTGGCCCGGCGGGACGGGCGGGCGGGAGCGGCGAAAGTCGGCGGTGGCGGTGACGAAAGTCGTTGCGGGACGGCCGGGATCCGGCGGAACGCCGACGGACCCGCGCCAGGGGGGGGAGAGGCGCGGGTCCGTCCAATGACCGTCCGGGCCCTGGGGGGGTGAGGGCACTGGGGACGGCCAGTCTGTGGAGTTGTGACGCGGTGGCGACGGAGGGTCAGATACCCATCGGGTGCCAGACCGTCTTCGTCTCCAGGAAGGAGAGTAGCCGGTCCGTACCGGGCGCATTCGTCCAGTCCTGGGCGAACGGGTCCAGCTCCGGACGGACCACTCGCTTGAGGGTATCGGCGGCGGCCGCCTCCAGGGCCTGCGCCGCGCCGGGGCCGTCGGCGGCGATGGCCCCGGTGAGGTCCAGCGCGTTGACGTCCTGGTGCGAGGCCAGGGTGGGGGCGATGTCCGCGGTCCGGCCCGAGATGATGTTGACCACACCGCCCGGGACGTCCGAGGTGGCGAGCACCTCGCCCAGCGACAGCGCGGGCAGCGGGGCGTCCGCGGCGGCCGCGACCACGACCGTGTTGCCGGTGGCGATCGCCGGGGCGATCACCGAGACCAGGCCGAGCAGCGAGTGCCCGTACCCAGCCTGCGGGGCGACGATCCCGACCACGCCGGTCGGCTCCGGGGTCGACAGGTTGAAGTACGGGCCGGCGACGGGGTTGGCACCGCCCGCGATCTGGGCGACCTTGTCGGTCCAGCCCGCGTACCAGACCCAGCGGTCGATCGCGGCGTCCACCAGCGCGGCGGCCTTCTTCGAGCCGATGCCCTCGGAGAGCGCCACCTCGGCGGCGAACTGCTCGCGGCGGCCCTGCAGCATCTCGGCCACCCGGTACAGCACCTGGCCGCGGTTGTACGCGGTGGTGCCGGCCCAGCCCTTGACCGCGGCGCGGGCGGCCACGACGGCGTCGCGGGTGTCCTTGCGGGTGCCCAGCGGGGCGTTGGCGAGCCAGTCGCCCTTCGAGTCGGTCACCTCGTACACCCGCCCGCTCTCGGAGCGCGGGAACTTCCCGCCGACGTACAGCTTGTAGGTCTTGAGGACGTCAAGACGCTGGAAGGTCGTGTCAGACATCTCGGGCCTCGACATTCAGGTAGGGCTCCAGACCGTGGCGGCCACCCTCGCGGCCGTAGCCCGACTCCTTGTAGCCGCCGAACGGCGAGGTCGGGTCGAACTTGTTGAAGGTGTTGGCCCAGACCACGCCGGCCTTGAGCCGGTTCGCCGTCCAGAGGATCCGCGAGCCCTTCTCCGTCCAGATGCCGGCGGAGAGGCCGAACGGGGTGTTGTTGGCCTTCGCGACCGCCTCGTCGGGGGTGCGGAAGGTCAGCACGGAGAGCACCGGGCCGAAGATCTCCTCCTGGGCGATCCGGTGGGCCTGGCTGACGCCGGTGAAGATGGTCGGCTTGAACCAGAAGCCGCTGCCCGGGAGTTCGCACTCCGGGGACCAGCGGTCCGCGCCCTCGGCCTCGCCGGCGTCGGTCAGCTCGGTGATCCGGGCCAGCTGGGCGGCCGAGTTGATGGCACCGATGTCGGTGTTCTTGTCCAGCGGGTCGCCGACCCGCAGGGTGGACATCCGGCGCTTCAGGGCGTCCAGCAGCTCGTCCTGGATCGACTCCTGGACCAGCAGGCGGGAGCCCGCGCAGCAGACGTGGCCCTGGTTGAAGAAGATGCCGTTGACGATGCCCTCGACGGCCTGGTCGATCGGCGCGTCGTCGAAGACGATGTTGGCGGCCTTGCCGCCCAGCTCCAGCGACAGCTTCTTGCGGCTGCCGGCCAGCTGCTTGGCGATCGCCCGGCCGACCGGCGTGGAGCCGGTGAAGGCGACCTTGTTGACGTCCGGGTGCGCGGTCAGCGCGGCGCCGGTGCGGCCGTCACCGGTGACGATGTTGACGACGCCCTTGGGCAGACCGGCCTGGCGGCAGATCTCGGCGAAGCGCAGCGCGGTCAGCGGGGTGGTCTCGGCCGGCTTCAGGACGACCGTGTTGCCGGTCGCCAGCGCGGGCGCGATCTTCCACGCCAGCATCATCAGCGGGAAGTTCCACGGGATGACCTGGCCGGCCACGCCCAGCGGCTTCGGGTTCGGGCCGAAGCCCGCGTAGTCCAGCTTGTCCGCCCAGCCCGCGTAGTAGAAGAACCACGCGGCGACGGTCGGGATGTCGAAGTCGCGGGTCTCGCGGATCGGCTTGCCGTTGTCGATCGACTCCAGCACGGCCAGCTCGCGGCCGCGCTCCTGGATGATCCGGGCGATCCGGAACAGGTACTTGGCGCGCTCGCTGCCCGGCAGCGCCGACCAGTCGCCGAAGGCCTTGCGGGCGGCGGCGACGGCGCGGTCCACGTCCTCGTCGGTGCCCTGGGCGAACTCGGCGAGCACCTGCTCGGTGGCCGGGTTGACCGTCTTCAGGGCCTCGCTGCCGGAGGAGTCGACGAACTCGCCGCCGATGAAGTGGCCGTAGGAGCTGGCGATGTCGCCCGCGGCGGCGGGGGACTCGGGGGCCGGCGCGTACGTGAAGAGGCCTCCGGCCGGCTTGGCCGCGGGCTCCTCGATGTTCTTCTTCTTGGCCATGGTGATCAGTCCACCGTCACGTAGTCGGGGCCGGAGTAGCGGCCGGTGGCGAGCTTCTGGCGCTGCATCAGCAGGTCGTTGAGCAGGCTGGAGGCACCGAAGCGGAACCAGTGCGGGGTCAGCCAGTCGTCGCCGAGGGTCTCGTTGACCATCACCAGGTACTTCATGGCGTCCTTGGTGGTCTTGATGCCACCGGCGGGCTTCACGCCCACCTGGACGCCGGTGGCCGCGCGGAAGTCGCGGACCGCCTCCAGCATCAGCAGGGTGACCGGCGGGGTCGCGTTGACGGCGACCTTGCCGGTGGAGGTCTTGATGAAGTCGGCGCCGGCCAGCATCGCCAGCCAGGAGACCCGGCGGACGTTGTCGTAGGTCTGCAGCTCGCCGGTCTCGAAGATCACCTTGAGGTGGGCGTAGCTGCCGTCGGGGCGCTTGCACGCCTCCTTGACGGCGACGATCTCGTTGTAGACGTCGAAGTAGCGGCCGGAGAGGAAGGCGCCGCGGTCGATCACCATGTCGATCTCGTCGGCACCCGCGGCCACCGCGTCGGCGGTGTCGGCGAGCTTGACCGGGAGGGCGGCGCGGCCGGCCGGGAAGGCGGTGGCCACCGAGGCGACCTGGATGTCGGTGCCCTTCAGGGCGTCCTTCGCGGTGGCGACCATGTCCGGGTAGACACAGATGGCGGCGACGCGCGGGGTGGTCGGGTCGGTCGGGTCGGGGGTCCTGCCCTTGGCGCACAGCGCGCGCACCTTGCCGACCGTGTCCGCGCCCTCCAGCGTGGTCAGGTCGATCATCGAGATGGCCAGGTCGATGGCGTACGCCTTCGCCGTGGTCTTGATGGAGCGGGTACCGAGGGTGGCGGCACGCGCCTCCAGGCCGACCTGGTCGACGCCGGGCAGGCCGTGCAGGAAGCGGCGGAGCGAGGCCTCGGACGCCGCAACGTCCTGAAGGCCGCTGCCCGCAACGCCGGGGGCATTGGCTGCAACAGTGGACATAGTCACCAGACCAGCATATCTACGCGCGTAGCCGTCCGCCAGGGTGCCAACTTTTCGTGGCCGGACCGAGACCTCGGGGTGAGGGGCATGGGGCAGAATCGACGCCATGACCGATTCCGACGGCAAGCCCCACCAGGGCCCGGCCGCCCCCGACGGGGAGCCCGCGTACGCGGACCGCGTGTACCGCTCCGTCCCCGGCGTGATCTCCGGCGTGTTCCTGCTGGCCGTCGCCGCCTGGCTGATCGGCGACGCGGCGGTGACCGGCACCGGGAAGACCCCGTACGTCGCCCTCGCCGCGCTGCCGGTGTTCGCGTTCCCGGTGATCGCCTACACGCTCCGCCCGGTGGTGCGGGCCTCCAGCAGCCGACTGGTCGTGCGCAACCCGTGGCGGACCATCACCGCGCCCTGGGCCTCGGTGGACGCGCTGCGCGCCGGGTACTCGGTCGAGCTGCTCGCGGGCGGCAAGAAGTACCAGGTCTGGGCGGTGCCGGTGTCGCTGCGCCAGCGCAAGCGGGCCACCCGGGCGCAGAGCCGCGGCAACGCCGAGCACGCCTCCCGGACCGGACTCGGGCTGGGCCTGGCCGCGCGCACCAACCCGGTGGTCCAGGGCTCGCCGGACCCCACCCGCGCGTGGTCCGACCAGGTGACCGACGTGCTGCAGGAGATGGCCGAGCGCAACGCCCACCGCCCCGAGGCGGCCGGCCCGGTCGAGGTGCGCTGGTGCTGGTGGGTGATCGCCCCCGCGCTGGCCGGCCTGGTCGCACTGATCGCGGTCATCGCCGCCTGAGCCGGACCCCGTACGAGGAGGCCCGCCGGTCACGTACCGGCGGGCCTCCTCGTGACGGCGAACCGGACGCGTGGCCGTGCCGCGCCGGCGGGTCAGTGCTTCAACTGGGCGGCCAGGGCGTCGACCGCCTTCTTCGCCTCGGCCAGGCCGGCCCCCGTCCGCTCGCGGTAGGCCTTGATCGCGCTGATCTGCTTGCCGCGCCGTACGTGGTCGACCACCTCGGGCATCGTGCGGGGGTCGCGGGACGGTACGGCCGGCGGCAGGCCCTCGGGGCGGGGGTAGGGGATGCCGAAGTGGCCGATGATGGCGTCGAGTTTGGCCTCGATCGCCGCGAGTCGCTGCTCCGTGCTCACCTTGTCGAACATGTCCATGGGCCGAGAGCCTATGCCAGGCGGCCGGCCCGGACGCGGCGCGAGCGCCCCCGGACGGGAGGCGCTCGCGCGGGCGGCGGACGGTCCGTCAGCCGTCGATGCCGGCGGCCGCGGCCAGGTCCCGCTTGATGGTGTCGAGCAGGGCGGTGGCGCGCTCGCGGGTCGGGGCGAGGTCCGCGGCGGAGGTGACCGGGAGGACGACCTCCAGGTAGCACTTGAGCTTGGGCTCGGTACCGGAGGGGCGGACCACGATCCGGGCCGAGCGGACGCCCTCGCCGGACAGGTAGTAGCGCAGGCCGTCGGTGGGCGGCAGGTCGGCGGAGCCGGCCGCGAGGTCGTCGGCGCGGGTGACGGACAGGCCGGCCAGGACGGTCGGCGGCTGCTCGCGCAGGCGGGCCATGGCGTCGGCGATCAGCGACAGGTCCTGGACCCGGACCGAGAGCTGGTCGGTGGCGTGCAGGCCGTGCTCCAGCGCCAGGTCGTCCAGCAGGTCGGACAGGGTGCGGCCGGACTGCTTGAGGGTGGCCGCGAGCTCGGCGACCAGCAGGGCGGCGGTGATGCCGTCCTTGTCCCGGACGCCCTGCGGGTCGACGCAGTAGCCGAGCGCCTCCTCGTAGCCGTAGCGCAGGCCCTCGGCGCGGGAGATCCACTTGAAGCCGGTCAGCGTCTCCTCGTAGCCCAGGCCGGCGGCCTCGGCGATCCGGCCGAGCAGGGTGGCGGAGACGATGGTGGTGGCGAAGGTGCCCTCGGCCTTCTTCGCGACCAGGGCGGAGCCCAGCAGCGCGCCGACCTCGTCGCCGCGGAGCATCCGCCAGCCGACCGCGCCGTCGCCGCTGCCGGCCGCGTTGCCGTTGGTGGGGACGGCCACCGCGCAGCGGTCGGCGTCCGGGTCGTTGGCGATCACGATGTCCGGGCCGACCGAGGCGGCGGTGCGGAAGGCGAGGTCCATCGCCCCCGGCTCCTCCGGGTTGGGGAAGACCACGGTCGGGAAGTCCGGGTCGGGCTCGGCCTGCTCGGCGACCACGGTGGGCGCCGGGAAGCCGGCCCGGCGGAAGGCGGCGACGAGCGTGTCGCGGCCGACGCCGTGCATCGGGGTGTAGACGACGTCCAGCTCGCGCGGGCTGCGCGGGTCCACGATGGACACGGCGCGGGACAGGTAGGCGTCGACGACGTCCTCGCCGAGCACCTCCCAGCCGTCCTCGGCGCGCGGGACCTCGTCCAGCGAGCCGATGGCGTCGATCTCGGCGGCGATCCCGGCGTCGGCGGGCGGGACGATCTGCGAGCCGTCGCCCAGGTAGACCTTGTAGCCGTTGTCCTGCGGCGGGTTGTGGCTGGCGGTGACGGTGACGCCGGCGGCCGCGCCCAGGTGGCGGATGGCGAAGGCGAGCACCGGGGTGGGCAGCGGGCGGGGCAGCAGCGCGGCGCGCAGGCCGGCGCCGACCACCACGGCGGCGGTGTCCCGGGCGAAGTCGTACGACTTGTGGCGGGCGTCGTAGCCGATGACGACCAGGTCGCCGAGGCCCTGCTTCTTGACGTACGCGACCAGGCCGGCGGCGGCCCGGATCACCACGGAGCGGTTCATCCGCATCGGGCCGGCGCCGATCTCGCCGCGCAGGCCGGCGGTGCCGAACTGGAGGCGGTCGGCGAAGCGCTCGGCGAGCTCGGCCCAGGCGAGCTTGCTGTCCGACTCGGCCTGCGGGCCCTCGGCCCGGGCCAGCAGGGCGGTGAGCTCCTCACGGGTCTGCGGGTCGGGGTCCTCGGCCAGCCAGGTCCGGGCCCGGGCGAGGAGGTCGGTGGTGGGTGCCTGCGTCATGGTGCCTGCTCCATCGGAAGGTGCGTCGGTGCGTCGGCCGGAGGGTTCCGCGCGAGGGGTGAAGAGGTGTGCACACGCGGACGGGGCCCGCGGGCGGGTGTGATCAGCGGATCACGACCGCCTGCGGGCCCCGTCACTCATGATTCTGCGCCTGGGGGGCGTCAGATCCGCTCAAGGACCTTCGCCAGCAGCTCGCCCATGCGCTCGGCGGAGGCCTTGCCGGCCTCCAGCACCTCTTCGTGGTTGAGCGGCTCGCCGGTCATGCCGGCGGCCAGGTTGGTGACCAGGGAGATGCCGAGCACCTCGGAGCCGGCCTCGCGGGCGGCGATGGCCTCCAGGGTGGTGGACATGCCGACCAGCTCGCCGCCGATCACCCGGGCCATGTTGACCTCGGCCGGGGTCTCGTAGTGCGGGCCGCGGAACTGCACGTAGACGGCCTCGTCCAGGGACGGGTCGACCTCGCGGCAGAGCGCGCGCAGGCGCTTGGAGTACAGGTCGGTGAGGTCGACGAAGTTGGCGCCGACGATCGGGGAGTCCGCGGTCAGGTTGATGTGGTCGCTGATCAGCACCGGCTGGCCGGGGGTCCAGCCCTGGCGCAGGCCGCCACAGCCGTTGGTCAGCACGATGATGCCGCAGCCGGCCGCGGCGGCGGTGCGCACGCCGTGGACGACGGTGGCCACGCCGTGGCCCTCGTAGTAGTGGTTGCGGCCGAGGAAGATCAGGGCGCGCTTGTCGCCGATCTTCACCGAGCGGATCTTGCCGGCGTGGCCGGCGACGGCGGGGGCGGGGAAGCCGGGCAGGTCGGTGACCGGGAACTCGGCCACGGTCTCACCCAGGGCGTCGGCGGCCGGCACCCAGCCGGAGCCCATCACCAGGGCGACGTCGTGCCGCTCGGCACCGGTCAGCTCGCGCAGGCGCTCGGCGGCGGCCTGGGCGGCGGCGTAGGGGTCGGTGGAGACGACCGACTGAGGAGAAGCGTTCACGGGTCCGAGGATAGACGGGAATCGACTACGCGCGTAGAAAATTCGCCCGCGGCATGCCGGATCGTTACCCGGTTGACCCGAAAGCACAGCTCCGTGCCGCTTTTCGGGTGACCCTGCTTGTCGCTTTCCACACAGACGGGGTTCCACACCTCCGGGGCGCGGAGGGGTCGTGGGCGCGGCTCAGAGCCGCTTCGCGCTGCGCAGTCCCTTCGCGTACATGCCGTTGTCGTCGAGCCGGGCCGTGCCGCCCTTGTCCCCGAAGGTCGGGCCGTCCGCCTCCTCCCGGCTGGAGATGTACCGGGGGTGGCCGTCGGTGTCCAGTCCCAGGTAGATGCCGGTGTGGTCGAGCCGGGCGCCGGTGCGGGCGTCGATCTCGAAGAACACCAGGTCACCGGGTTGCAGCGGGTCGATCGAGGCCGGGCGCAGGGTGGTGTCCGAGCCGGTGGCGGTGGTCAGCGGGATCACCGGGACGCCCGGGCCGACCCGGGCCAGGCCGTTGGCGGTGCGGGGCAGCCCGTTCCCGGGCGCGTCCTTGGACAGCAGCGGGTAGCCGGAGCGGTAGCCGTACACCATCCGGACGAAGCCCGAGCAGTCGAAGGCGCCGTAGCGGGTCCTGTCGGGCTGCCGGGTCACCTTGTCGGCGAAGGTGTACGGAACGCCGAGGTAGTCGAAGAAGTCGGTCTGCTCCAGCCGCAGGTCGTTGCCGACCGAACCGTTGGGGTTGAGCGGGCCGAAGGAGGCGTCGCCCTTGAAGCGCACGCCCTTGGCGTCCTTCTCGGCGGGTGCCCCGGCCACGTACTGGGTGGCCGCGGCCAGCACGTCGTCGGCGGTGGAGCCGAGCGACTGCTGGAACCAGGCACGGAACCAGCCCTCCTGCTCGGCGCCCGGCTTCCAGGGCTGCGGCATCAGCCGGACCCAGCTGTCGGTCACCACGGTGGCGGTGGTGGTGCCCGGCTCGGCGAAGGTGCGGCTCGGGCCGGCCAGGACGGCGGTGCGGGCGTTGTCGGTCAGCGTGGCGACCACGCCGCCGCGGGCGTCCCGGACCACCGTGCGGTCCGGCCCGGCCAGCCGCTCGTAGCGGTACCGGTCGGGCGCGGCGGCCCGGGCGGTGCCGGCGTCCCCGGCGGAGGACGGTGCGGCGGCGGTGACCAGCGGCGCGCCGCTGCCGGCCGAGGGCTGCCGGTCGCGGTCCCGCAGCTGGACGGTGAGGTAGCCGCTGGCGGCCAGCAGGGTCACGGCGAGGCCGCCGCTGAGCAGGGACTTGCGGGTGACGGGCATGGGGGCTTCCGGTGGGGATCAGGTGCCGGGCAGGGCGCCGAGCAGGACGCCGGCGGTGAGGACGACGTAGTTGGCGAGCGTCACCGTGCTGGTGGCCATCAGGGTGGCCGCCCGGGGCTGGCGGACCAGCTGGTAGGCGATCAGGCCGGGCACGATGAAGCCGAGTGTCTGGTTGGCGTACAGGGTGGGCAGTTCGCGCTGCAGGACCAGCATCACGGTGGCCTGCAGCAGCACGCCGATCAGCACCACGGCGGCGAACAGCCGCTTGCCGTACAGGATCACCAGCTTCTGGACGACCCGGATGGCGAGGAAGGTCAGCACCGTCACGCCGATCACGATGGCCACCCGCTGGAGCGACTCGACCAGGGTGAGGGCCAGCCAGCCGGGGGTGATCATGCCGCCGGGGGAGAGGTTGGTGGTCAGGTAGCAGACCAGCGAGAAGACCAGGCCGAGCGCGATGCCGATGGCGGCGATCTCGGGGGTGAGCTCGGTGGGGATCACGGCTGGTCTCCGTAGGGGGCGGTGGTGCGGTGGTGGGGGTCGTACCAGGAGTCGGGGACCGGTTCGGGGCGGTGTACCGGCTCCGCGTACGGGGCCTGCGGCGGGTACGGCTCGGGTTCGGCGTACGCGGCCCGGTGCGGGTACGGCTCGGGTTCGGCGTACGCGGCCCGGTGCGGGTACGGCTCGGGCTCCGCGTCGTACGGGGGCCAGGGGTGGTCCGGCTCCGGGTAGAGCGGTTCGGGCTCGTGGTACGCGTACTCGGGCGCCGGCGGCCCGTCCGGGGCCTCGTCGGGTTCGAGCCGGGCGAGCTCCTCCAGGAACAGCTCGCCCTGGCCGTGGATGTTGCCGACGGCCACCAGCGAGGAGTCCGGCCCGAGTTCGGCCAGCAGCTCGGCGGTGAGCCGCTCCGGGTCGCGCTTGTCGCCGCCGAGGTCGACCACCCGGCCCGACCAGCCGGCCGGGATGCCGTCGCGGGCGCTCTTGGTGGGGTGGCCGATCAGGAAGACCGTGTCCGGGTCGAGGTCCGGGACGATCTGGCCCATCTGGCCGTTGCGTTCGACCCGGTCCGGGCGGCAGTTGATCACCACGTTGAGCGGGCGGTGGATCGCGCCGAGGCCCTCCAGCTGGCGGACGTTCATCAGGGTGGACTCGGGGTCGTTGGCGGCGAAGACGTTGGCGAAGCGCAGCCGCTTGCCGTCCGCGGTGCGGTAGCGCTCGACCGAGAGCACGCCCGGGTCCGGCGGGGCCGCCCACATGCCCTGCAGCGCGGTCTGCCGTTCCACGCCGAGGAGTTCGGCGACGGCGAGGGCGATCGCCACGTTCTCCTTGAAGGTGAACCAGCTGAACCCGCGCAGCTCCTCGTCGGTGACCGTCTCCGGGTCCACCACGATTAGCCGGCAGTCCCGCTTGGCCGCCTCCTCGCGCAGGATGTCCGCGCGCTCCCGCTCGGCGGTGACGCACACCCCGCCGACCGGCATCGAGCGCGACAGCGAGCGGGCGACGTCGTCCAGGGTCGGGCCCATCTCGGCCAGGTGGTCCTCGCGGACGTTGCACAGCACGCCGATGGTGGAGCGGATCAGCTTGGTCTGGTTGACCTCCTGGAGCGCCGGCATGACGGCCATGCACTCGATCACCAGGGCGTCCGGCCGGTAGGTGGCGGCGCGGCGGACGATGCCGATCTGCTCCACCACGTTGGCGATGCCGAACTTGCGGTAGACCGGCTCCTCGGTGGCGTCCGGGTGGATGAACCGGGCCGCGGTGCCGGTGGTCTTGGCGACCGTCACCAGCCCGCCGCCGCGCAGCGCGCCCGCGCACAGCCGGGTGATCGAGCTCTTGCCGCGGATGCCGTTCACCAGGACCCGGGTCGGGATCTGCTCCAGCGCGGCGAAGTGCCGGCGCTGCTCGACGATGCCGGCCACCAGCAGCACGGTGCAGCACACCAGCAGCACGACGTAGAGGAAGAGCACGGGAGGTCCTTCGGGCGGGGCTCGGCGGGCGGGCTCAGTGGGCGGAGGCGGGTGCGGACGCGGTGGTACCGGCGGGGGCCCGGCGGACGGCGCGCTCGGCGAGTTCGGCGCGCACCAGTTCCTGCCGGATCAGCTCCAGGCTGCGGGCGACGGCGCCGACCTCGTCGTGGTGGACGGGGTAGAGCACCGTGCGGCGGTCCCCGGCGGCCAGCGCCTCGGCGCTCGCGGCGAGCCGGCGCAGCGGCAGGCCGACGGCGATGTACAGCCAGCCGAGGCAGAGCGCGGCGGCGGCCAGGCCGAGCATGCCGGCCAGGACCGCGCGCCGGTCGGCCCGGTTCTGGTCGAGGTGCAGCCAGGCCACCGGGTGGGCGGTGACCACCGACCAGCCGAGCTTGGCGACGCCCCCGTTGCCGCCGAGCGGGGCGGCGGCGAGCAGGGCCGGGTCGCCGCCGTCGCGGACCACGTCGGCGGTGGCGGCCTTCTTGGCGTCGTCGAGGAGCTTGCGGGCCCGGCCGTCCGGCAGGTCCCCGAAGGAGCTGTAGCCCTCGTTGGCGGCCAGCACCCGCTGCCGGTCGTCGACCAGCCAGACCCGGCCGAGGCCGGGGCGGACCAGCAGGCCGCTGAGGAAGTCGGTCTTGAACTCGCCGACCAGGACCGGCCCCTTGGGCTCGGGCGAGCCCGCCTGCCCGGCATCGGCCGGTGCGTCGGTGAGGGCCGCGCGGGCGGCGATCCTGGGTTCCTTGCCGGAGCTGTTGAGCAGCAGGACGCCGCTCTCGCCGAGGGCCTCCGGGCCGGTGCGGTGCGGGGGCTCGCCGGCGTGGGCGAGCACCGCGCCGTCGGCGCCGAGGACGTACAGCGAGCGGTAGCGGTCGTGCTCGGCGAGGGTGTCGCGCAGCAGGTTCCCGGCCTTGCCGACGGAGGCCTCGGCGAGCGAGGGGGCGAGCGAACGCAGGTCCGCGTAGCCCTCGTTGAGCGCCTGGCGGATCCGGTCGGCGGCGGTGTCGGTGCGGTCCCGCTGGCCGGCCACGACCTGGCCGGGCACCCGGACGGTCGGGTCGTTGCCGCCGAGGAGGAGCAGCGGGCCGGACCAGCCGAGCACCAGGACGGCGCAGAGCGCGAGCGGGAGGGCGGTGCCGGGACGGCGCCCGTGGGCGGGAGCGGCGGCCGGGGGGCGGGCCGGGTCGAGGAGCTGGCGGCGCAGCTCCTCCAGGGCGCGGGCGATCCGTCCGGTCTCGCCGCGCTTCGGGCCCTTCACCGGCCGCTCCAGCCGGTCGCCGCGGGTGAGCCGGCGGGACTCCAGGAACAGCCCCAGCAGCGGGCGCTGCAGGCTGCGGACCAGGTACCAGGCGAGCAGCAGGGCCAGCACCAGCAGGGCGCCGGCGGCGGCCAGGCCGAGCAGGGGGTGGCGCAGGTCGCCGGGCTTGCCGTCGACGGTGCTGGTGGAGACCACGGTGAGGCCGAGCGGGGTGGCCTGGTCGTGGCCGCCGGCGGTGGCGACGGCGGCCCAGCCGGCGACCCGGCGCAGGCCCTTGTCGTCCGGGCCGCCGGCCAGGCTGCCGGAGGCCGTCGCACCGGGGACCGGGTGCTGCCGGACGGCGCGCTCGCGGGCGGTGGCGACCACCCGGCGGTCGCCCTCGGCGGTGAGCGGGGCGCCGGTGGTGTCCAGGACGGCGCCGGTGGCGTCGAGGACCTGAATGGTCTGTTCCTTGCGGGTGGCGATCCCGGGCAGCCGCAGGTTGTCGGAGGCGACCAGCAGGGCGCGGCCCTCGCCCTTGGTGGCGACCAGCGCGAAGGTGAGCAGCCGGGTGCCGGCGGTGGAGGGCACCAGGACGGGAGCGGGCGCGGTGTCGGTGACCTTGGTGAGGTCCAGACCGGCCAGCGGGACGGTCTCGCCGCGGGCGGCCAGCAGCCGGCCGGTGTCGGGGCGGACCACGACCGTGCCGCGCCACTTGTGGTACGCCTGGCCGAGCGCGGTCAGCACGGCGGCGGGATCGGCGGGCGCGCTCTCGTAGCGGGCGGCGGCCCGGGCCAGGTCGGTGGCGCTCTCGTGCAGTCCGGCGCGCAGCGAGGCGGCGGTGTCCTCGGCGGCGTACTGGTGGGACTCGCGGACGGCCTGCGGGGTGTCGTCGACGCGCAGCCCCCCGACGGCCAGGGCGGTGATCGCGGCGACCGCCAGCAGCAGGACCAGCAGCAGGACGATCGGCGGGCGGATCCCCCCGAGCAGCGGCATGTCGGCCCGGCGGCGGTAGCGGTGCTGCCGCGGCGGGTTGGGTGCCGTGCTCACGAGGGGCCTCGTTCTCCTCCGGGCTCGCCGCGCCGGCTCCGGGAGGGCGGCGGCCGGCCTTCCCGGTCAAGCGATGATCAAGAATTGGTCAAGCCGAACCAGCGTACGAAGCGGTTCGCCGAAAGCTGTCACATATCGGTTGCGATCCGATGGCGCTTGGGTCTCGATCCCTTCGAACCCGGCGTGGATCATGGCCGGGACGCCCGGCACGGTAGGTTCGACCGCCATGGAGACTCGGGGTTCGCGACGCAGGCTGCTGCCGCTGGCCGTGCTGCTGGTGCTGGCGGCGCTGGCCGGGGTGCTCACCCTGGCGGTGCGCGGCGGGCAGGACCGGCCGCGGGCCGTCCCGGTGCCCTCCGGCCCGGCCCCGGTGGACCTGGCGGCCCGGGTGGACGCGTACACCGCGGACTTCTCGCCGTCCGACCCGTACACCGCGCCGGACGCGGCCCAGCGCCGGGCGGTGGCCGACGGCGTGCTCGGCGCGCTGGACGGGCAGTCCGAGCCGGCGGGCCGGGAGCTGGCCCGGGCCGGCTACCGGCTGACCGAGTTCACCGAGGCCGCCACCGGCCGCCGGGTGGCCGAGATCGCCGAGACGGGCGGGGACGCCGGGGCCGGGGGGGACGGCGGCCGCGGCTGGGGCCGGATCTACCTGGACCTGTCGACGCGGCCGTACTGGTCCGTCCAGGTGCCGCACCCGGTGTCGGACGCCCGTACCGAGGCGCTCGGCGTGGAGCTGTTCCGGGCCGCGCCGGGCGGCGTGCTGGTGCTCGCCGGGGCGCACCGCCGGGCCGGGGCGGACGGCTCCTCGGACGTCGCGCACCGGTCCGACACCGTCTTCGCCGCCGTGGTCGAGGCGCTCACCGGGCGCGGGCTGCCCGGCATCCAGGTGCACGGCTTCGACGAGGGCAGCCTGCCGGGGCAGGACGCGGTGGTCTCCAGCGGCGCCGGGCAGGCCGGCCCGGCCGCCGAGCTCACCGCCGCCGGGCTGGGCCGGGCCGGGTACGCGGTCTGCCGGGCCTGGCGGGAGAAGTGCGGGCAGCTGGAGGGCACCACGAACGTCGAGGGCCGCTTCGCGGCCGGCGTCGGGGTGCCGTGGCTGCACGTCGAGCTGGGCAACGGGCTGCGCACCGAGCCGGCCCGGCGCGCGGTGGTGGCCGGGGTGCTGGCGGAGACCGCGCGCGGCTGGAGCGTCAGGCAGCCCTGAGGCGCCGGCCGGCGGGGGCGACGGGCGGCGGGGACGACGTCGGCGGGGACGACGGGGTGACGGTCAGCAGGGACGGCGTCGCAGGTCCATGACGTAGTCGTCCGGGGCGCCGGCACTCTCCGCGGCGTCGGCGATCAGGCCGAGGTAGCGGGCCGCGGGCAGGCCGCCCTCGTAGTCGTTGAGCACGTACGTCCAGACCGGGATGGAGCCGTCCAGGGTCTGCGCCCGCAGCTTGATCTTGCGGTAGATGCCGAGCTGGACGCCCTCCCAGCGGTCTAGGCCGTCCTCGTCCATCGGCGAGACGTCGTACAGCGAGACGAAGACCTGGTCCTTCTCGTCCTCGACGACGGTGGCCAGCGAGCCCTCCCAGCCGAGCTGCTCGCCGCCGAAGGTGAGCCGCCAGCCGTCCAGCCACCCCGTGCCGCGCAGCGGGGAGTGCGGGGCTCGGCGGGTCATCTGCCGGGCATCGAGGTTGGTGGCATACGCGGCGTAAAGGGGCATGGGTGCCAGCGTAGCCCGGGCGGCGGGCGGACCGGGGCGACCGGGCGATCCCGCGGAGGCCCGACCCCGGCGTGGCGGCGCTCTCGGCGTGCGGGACAATGGGGAGCGTGACTCGGATCGTGATCATCGGTGGCGGACCCGGCGGCTACGAGGCGGCTCTCGTCGCCGCACAGCTCGGCGCGGAGGTGACCGTCGTCGACCGCGACGGTCTGGGCGGATCGGCGGTGCTCACGGACTGCGTTCCGTCGAAGACCCTGATCGCGACCGCGGAGGTGATGACCACCTTCGACAGCTCGTACGAGGAACTCGGCATCATCGTCGCCGACGACACGCCCCCGAACGAGCAGGCCGCCAAGGTCGTCGGCGTGGACCTGGGCAAGGTCAACCGCCGTGTGAAGCGCCTGGCGATCGCTCAGTCCCACGACATCACCCAGTCCGTCACCCGCGCCGGGGTCACCGTGCTGCGCGGCCGCGGCCGGCTCGGCACCGGCGGGCAGGCCGTGGACGGCTCCCGCGAGGTCCTGGTGGACGCGCCCGACGGCACCGTGCAGTCGCTGCGCGCCGACGCGGTGCTGATCGCCACCGGCGCCCACCCGCGCGAGCTGCCGGACGCCCAGCCGGACGGCGAGCGGATCCTGACCTGGACCCAGGTGTACGACCTGGAGGAGCTGCCCCGCGAGCTGATCGTGGTCGGTTCCGGTGTGACCGGCGCCGAGTTCGCCGGCGCCTACCAGGCGCTCGGCTCCAAGGTCACCCTGGTCTCCAGCCGCGACCGGGTGCTCCCGGGCGAGGACCCGGACGCCGCCGAGGTGCTGGAGGACGTCTTCCGCCGCCGCGGCATGAACGTGATGGGCCGTTCGCGCGCGGAGAGCGTCAAGCGGATCGGCGACCGGGTCGAGGTGACCCTGGCCGACGGCAAGGTCATCGAGGGCTCGCACTGCCTGATGGCGGTCGGCTCGATCCCCAACACCTCCGAGATGGGCCTGGAGGAGGCCGGGGTCAAGCTCAACGACTGGGGCCAGATCCAGGTCGACCGGGTCTCCCGGACCACCGCCCCCGGCGTCTACGCGGCCGGCGACTGCACCGGCGTCTTCATGCTCGCCTCGGTGGCGGCCATGCAGGGCCGGATCGCCATGTACCACGCGCTCGGCGACGCGGTGCAGCCGCTGAACCTCAAGACCGTGGCCTCCAACGTCTTCACCGACCCGGAGATCGCCACCGTCGGCTACACCGCGGCCGACGTGCAGTGCGGCAAGATGGACGCCGTCGTGGTCAAGCTCCCGCTGCGCGGCAACCCGCGGGCGAAGATGCAGGGCATCCGGGACGGCTTCGTGAAGCTGTTCTGCCGCCCGGGCACCGGCATCGTGGTGGGCGGCGTGGTCGTCGCCCCGCGCGCCAGCGAGCTGATCCACCCGATCTCGCTCGCGGTGGACGCCAATCTGACGGTCGAACAGGTGGCCAGCGCCTTCACCGTCTACCCGTCCGTCTCCGGCTCGACCGCCGAGGCCGCCCGGCAGCTGCACATCCGCAAGCGGGCCGACGGCGAATCCTGAGCTCAAGGAGCGGAGTTGAGGGCGGCCGCCGATCGGTGGCCGCCCTTCGCGCAGGGGTGATCGTCACCCGGACGGCGGGCGCAGTCCCGGGTTGTTGACGGCGCGTATTGTACGGTCACGCGCCGCTCGTGCGTGAGCAATTCCCGCTACCAGCTGCAAACGCCTGAAAGCAGACGGTCACGCAGGTTACCGTCGGTTCTGTGTTTGCTGCAGAACGTCGCCAGTTGATCCTCGAAATGGTGCGCGCCAACGGAGCCGTCTCGCTCCGGGAGTTGGCCCGCGTCGTCCAGACCTCCGAAGTGACCGTGCGCCGTGACGTGCGGGCGCTGGAGGCAGAAGGGCTCCTCGACCGCCGGCACGGCGGCGCGGTGCTCCCCGGCGGCTTCAGCCGCGAACCCGGCTACCCACAGAAGACCCACCTGTCCGCGGCGGAGAAGAGCGCCATCGCGGACCTCGCCGCCGGCCTGGTGGAGGAGGGCGACGCGGTGGTGGTCGGCGCCGGCACCACCACCCAGGAGCTGGCCCGCCGGCTCGCCCGGGTGCCCGGGCTGACGGTGGTCACCAACTCGCTGCTGGTCGCCCAGGCACTGGCGCACGCCAACCGGGTCGAGGTGGTGATGACCGGCGGGACGCTGCGCGGCTCCAACTACGCCCTGGTGGGCAGTGGCGCCGAGCAGTCGCTGCAGGGGCTGCGGGTCACCAAGGCCTTCATCTCCGGCAGCGGGTTGACCGCCGAACGCGGCCTGTCGACCGCGAACATGCTGTCCGCGAGCGTGGACCGGGCACTGGTGCAGTCGGCCGCCGAGGTCATCGTCCTCGCCGACCACACCAAGCTCGGCACGGACAGCATGTTCCCGACCGTCGCCACCGAGACGATCACCCGCCTGGTCACCGACGAGCAGGCCACCGCGGACGACGCCACCGCCCGCGAACTGGACGCGCTCGCCGACTGCGGGGTGCAGATCGACCTGGCGCCGATCGGGGCCGCCCCCAGCGGGGACGCCCCGGTGCACGGCACCGGCAGCGGGCCGGTCCACCAGACCCAGCCGGGCCCGCTGGCCCGCCGCAGCGCCCCGCCCCCCGGCGGCGCCCCGCTGCCCGGCCAGCGCCGCCCCGGCGCCCACGGCGGCCCGGGCGGGCCGGTCGGCCACGGCGGGATGCCGGTCCGGCTGGCCGAGCTGGGCCTCCCGCGCGGACGCTGAGCGGAGAGGCTCCCGGGACCCGCTGGAAACACGACCGGTCCGCACACCCCGAAGGGCGTACGGACCGGTCGACGGATTGACGACCCTCGACGAGGGCGGGGATCAGTCCTTGATCTCGCAGAGCGCGGCGCCGCTGCTGACGCTCGCGCCCACCTCGGCCTTGAGGCCGACGACGGTGCCCGCCTTGTGGGCGTTCAGCGGCTGCTCCATCTTCATCGCCTCCAGGACCACGATCAGCTCGCCCTCGGCGACGACCTGGCCCTCCTCGACGGCGACCTTGACGATGGTGCCCTGCATCGGCGAGGCCAGGGTGTCACCGCTGACGGCCGAACCGGCCTTCTTGGCGCCCGCCCGGCGCTTGGCCTTGGCGGCACCCGCGGCACCGGCCGCCGGGGCCGACGCGACGCCCAGCGAGGACGGCAGCGAGACCTCGATCCGCTTCCCGCCGACCTCGACCACGACGGTCTCGCGGCCCTCGGCCTCCTCGCCGTCACCGGCCGCGCCGGCGAACGGCGGGATGGTGTTGTCGAAGTCGGTCTCGATCCACCGGGTGTAGACCTTGAACGGCTCGTCGCTGCCGTGCACCTCGGGCGCGAACGCCGGGTCGGTGACGACCGCCTGGTGGAACGGGATGGCGGTGGCCATGCCCTCCACCTTGAACTCGCCGAGCGCGCGGCGGGCCCGCTCCAGGGCCTGCTTGCGGTCGCGGCCGCTGACGATCAGCTTGGCCAGCAGGGAGTCCCAGGCCGGGCCGATGACCGAGCCGGTCTCCACACCGGAGTCCAGGCGCACGCCCGGGCCGGACGGCGGGGCGAACAGCGTCACGGTGCCGGGCGCGGGCAGGAAGTTGCGGCCCGGGTCCTCGCCGTTGATGCGGAACTCGAAGGAGTGACCGCGCACCTCGGGGTCGTCGTAGCCGAGCTCCTCGCCGTCGGCGATCCGGAACATCTCGCGGACCAGGTCGAGGCCGGTGACCTCCTCGGTGACCGGGTGCTCCACCTGCAGACGGGTGTTGACCTCCAGGAAGGAGATCGTGCCGTCCTGCGCCACCAGGAACTCGCAGGTCCCGGCGCCCTGGTAGCCGGCCTCCTTCAGGATGGCCTTGGACGCCCGGTACAGCTCGGCGTTCTGCTCGGGGGTCAGGAACGGCGCGGGCGCCTCCTCGACCAGCTTCTGGTGCCGGCGCTGCAGCGAGCAGTCACGGGTGGAGACGACCACCACGTTGCCGTGCTTGTCGGCGAGGCACTGGGTCTCCACGTGCCGCGGGTTGTCCAGGTACCGCTCGACGAAGCACTCGCCGCGACCGAAGGCGGCGACCGCCTCGCGCACCGCGGACTCGTACAGCTCCGGGATCTCCTCCAGGGTGCGGGCGACCTTGAGGCCGCGGCCGCCGCCGCCGAAGGCCGCCTTGATGGCGACCGGCAGGCCGTGCTCCCGGGCGAAGGCGACGACCTCGTCGGCGCCCGAGACCGGGTCCGGCGTACCGGCGACCAGCGGGGCACCGGCGCGCTGCGCCACGTGCCGGGCGGTGACCTTGTCACCGAGGTCGCGGATGGCCTGCGGCGGCGGGCCGATCCAGATCAGACCCGCGTCGAGGACGGCCTGGGCGAAGTCGGCGTTCTCCGACAGGAACCCGTAGCCGGGGTGGACGGCGTCCGCGCCGGAGTCGGCGGCCGCCTTGAGGACCTTGGAGATGTCCAGGTAGCTGGTAGCGGGGGTGTCACCGCCCAGCGCGTAAGCCTCGTCGGCCACGCGGACGTGCAGCGCATCCCGGTCCGGCTCGGCGTAGACGGCGACGCTGGCGATACCGGCGTCCGAGCAGGCCCGGGCGACGCGGACGGCGATTTCCCCGCGGTTGGCGATGAGCACCTTGCGCACTGTGGCTCCCTTCTTGAACCTCGTCGAGTTTATGGATTCCTGGGCAGTACCGGCGAGTAGCCCCCGGTTGTGAACTATCCCACACGCTCGGTGATGGGATCACGGGCCCCGCTACCGGCCGGTACGAAGACTTCGCAGGTCGCGAGCGGTGGGGTCACCGCGGTGGGGGCCACGGCGGGTGACGGGGCGACGGCGTGGCGGGACGGTGGCATGGGCCACACTCTCGCGCGGACCGCTCAAGCGGCACCGGAGCGGGCGCCGGGCCGCTGCACGGCCTCGGCCGTCACGTCGGCCGCGAGCTCCACCACGTCCGGCCCGTACGCCTTGGGGTTGACGACCCGGAGGACGAGGGCGAAGGTGCCGGTCTCGCCGTACCGCCGGGCGAGCCGACGGTGGTTTGCGACCAGGTAACGCACGGCGGCGTGGTTGGAGACCGCGGTCTGCCCGGCCACCAGGAAGGCGGGCCGGCCGTCGGGCGAAGGGTGCAGCCGGGCGAGCAGGGCGAAGGCCTGGCCGCCGGAGGGCGCGGAACCGGGCTCGTACCGGTACTCCTCGCCGCCCACTGCGAGCGACAGCTCCGGGGCGTTACCGCCCACGTCCTTGAAGGTCACCCCGGGCAGCCAGGAGGCCAGGTGTGCCGCCGTCCGGTCGTTGCTGGACGGGCCGCCGAGGCAGAACTCGGCCTTGTGACCCAGCCCCTGGCGGACGTCCTCGTGGCCGACGAGGTCGGCGTGCGCCCCGCACTCCTTGACCAGCGAGGCCAGCTCCATGAGTGCGAACACGTCGTTGCGCGAGACGCTCTTGCCGCTGGCCGAGGCGGTGTGCCGGTTCACCACCAGCAGGCACTCGCCCCCGGGCGGCATTCCGAAGAACGCGCGGATCCGCTCCAGCCGTCGTCTCCGCCGCAGGTTCTGCGCGAGCCAGCCCAGCCCGGCGCTGATGGCGCTGGCCACCAGTCCGAGCACCACGTTGAGCACGCTGTCGGTCATCGCCGCGTTCCCTCCCCGTTCGGACGGCGGTCAGCTTAGAGGCCCGACGGCCGGATGCGGCAGGTCAGTTGGTCCACAGATCGACGATCCGGACGTCCAGGTCGGCGAGCAGGCGGCGCAGCAGCGGCAGGGAGAGGCCGATGACGTTGCCCGGGTCGCCGTCGATGCCCTCGATGAACGGTGCCGAGCGGCCGTCCAGGGTGAACGCCCCGGCCACGTACAGCGGTTCGCCGGAGGCGACGTACGCGGCGACCTCGTCGTCGTCCGGAGTGCCGAAGCGGACGGTGGTGGAGGCGGTGGCCGAGGACTGCCGGCCCGTCACCGTGTCGATCACGCAGTGGCCGGTGCGCAGCACCCCGGCGCGGCCGCGCATGGACTGCCAGCGGGCCACCGCCTCGGCGGCGTCGGCGGGCTTGCCGAGGGCCTGGCCGTCCAGCTCCAGGACGGAGTCGCAGCCGATCACCAGCTCGCCGCCGGTGAGTTCGGCGGCGACGGCCTTCGCCTTGGCCTCGGCCAGCACGAGCGCGAGCTCGGCGGGGGAGGCGGCGCTGATCGCCTCCTCGTCGACGCCGCTGACCACCACGCGCGGGTCGAGACCCGCCTGGCGCAGCAGCCCGAGGCGGGCGGGGGAGGCGGAGGCGAGGACGAGGGCGCGTCGGTCGGTCATGCCCACCAGACTAGGGCGTCGCGGTGTCCGCCGTTCAGGTGAAGTACCGCGAGACCATCATCAGGACGGAGCCCACCACGACCAGGGCGAAGAGCACCCGGCCGGCCCGCTGCATCCGCTCCTGCATCCGACGGGCCTCGGGCGAGGGCTCGTCGCGGGGGTCTGACCAGAGCACCCGTCCAGAGTGCGCCGCGCCGGGGCCGGGCGCCTGAGTATCCGTACTCAGGTTTCGGGCGTTCCCGGCGAGTTCCCCGCCCGAGCCGCGCCTGGAGGCGAGGGGGCGAGTGGCGGAGCAGGAAGTCGGACGGGCCGACTTCCTGCTCCTCCTACGGTCGGCTCAGTGCGCCCAGCCCGAGGTCCGCCAGGCGTTGCGGCCGGGGTGGAGGGCGGGGCGGAGCCGGCGCGAGCGGTCGTTCCAGGGGGAGGCCGGGCCGGCGCCGGCCTGACGCGCCGCCTCGGCGGCGGCCTGCGCGGCGGCGGCCCGGGCCTGGACCACCGCCAGAACGGTGGCCAGCTCCTCGGGGGTCGGCTGCCCGTGCAGCACGTGGATCGGGGACATGGCTGGTTCTCTCCCGACAGGGATGGGGCCTACAGGGGGATGTTGCCGTGCTTCTTCGGCGGGAGCACCTCGCGCTTGCCGCGCAGCGCCCGCAGGCCCCGGACGATGTGCCGGCGCGTCTCGCTCGGCGCGATGACGGCGTCCACGTAGCCGCGCTCGGCCGCCAGGTACGGGTTCAGCAGGGTGTCCTCGTACGAGGCGATCAGCTCGGCCCGCTTCGCCTCGGCGTTCCCGGCCGCCTCGGCCTCGGCGATCTCCCGGCGGTGCAGGATGTTGACCGCGCCCTGCGCGCCCATGACGGCGATCTGGGCGGTCGGCCAGGCCAGGTTGAGGTCGGCGCCCAGGTGCTTGGAGCCCATGACGTCGTACGCGCCGCCGAAGGCCTTGCGGGTGATCACGGTGATCAGCGGGACGGTGGCCTCGGCGTAGGCGTAGATCAGCTTGGCGCCGCGGCGGATGATGCCGTCCCACTCCTGCTCGGTGCCGGGCAGGAAGCCGGGCACGTCCACGAAGGTCAGCACCGGGATGTTGAACGAGTCGCAGGTGCGGATGAAGCGGGCGGCCTTCTCGCTGGCGTTGATGTCCAGGCAGCCGGCCAGGTCCATCGGCTGGTTGCCGACGATGCCCACCGACTGGCCCTCGACCCGGCCGAAGCCGGTGATGATGTTGCCCGCGTACAGCGGCTGGGTCTCCAGGAACTCGCCGTCGTCGACGATGTGCTCGATGACCTTGCGCATGTCGTACGGCTGGTTCGCCGAGTCCGGCACGATCACGTCGAGTTCGAGGTCCTCGTCGGTGAGCGTGAGGTCGGCCTGCTCCGGGTAGGACGGCGGGTCGCTCAGGTTGTTGGAGGGCAGGTACGAGAGCAGGTTCTTGACGTACTCGACCGCCTCCTTCTCGTCCGAGGCCAGGTAGTGCGCGTTTCCGGACTTGGTGTTGTGGGTGCGGGCGCCGCCCAGCTCCTCCATGCCGACGTCCTCACCGGTGACGGTCTTGATGACGTCCGGGCCGGTGATGAACATGTGCGAGGTCTGGTCGGCCATCACCACGAAGTCGGTGATCGCGGGGGAGTACACCGCGCCGCCCGCGCAGGGGCCCATGATCAGCGAGATCTGCGGGATGACGCCCGAGGCGTGCACGTTGCGGCGGAAGATCTCGCCGTACAGGCCGAGCGAGACCACGCCCTCCTGGATCCGGGCGCCGCCGGAGTCGTTGATGCCGATGACCGGGCAGCCGGTCTTCAGTGCGAAGTCCATCACCTTGACGATCTTCTCGCCGAAGACCTCGCCGAGGGAGCCGCCGAAGACGGTGAAGTCCTGGGCGAAGACCGCGACCTGGCGGCCGTCGACGGTGCCGTAGCCGGTCACCACGCCGTCGCCGTAGGGGCGGTTCCTCTCCTGGCCGAAGTTGGTCGAGCGGTGCCGGGCGAACTCGTCGAACTCCACGAAGGAGTCCTCGTCCAGCAGTTCCACGACGCGCTCGCGGGCGGTCAGCTTGCCCTTGGCGTGCTGCTTCTCGACGGCCTTGGCGGAGCCGGAGTGCACCGCCTCGTCCAGCCTGCGCCGCAGGTCGGCGAGCTTGCCGGCGGTCGTGTGGGGGTCGTACGGCGCCTCGGTCATCCGGTGGCTCTCCCTGATCCATGGCCGCGACCTGTTCGAGTGCGCGCGGACCGGATCGGTGGGGCCCGCGCATGAGGGCAGGGCGGCGCTACGAACTACCGCTGGGTAGCGTAGCCAGCGCGGAGGGCTATCCGTCATGTCCTGGCGTTATGGCCATCGACACAGTTTTGTTGACGCCCGATCTGCGGGACGATGGGTCGGCCTACGCCCCCCGGCTGCGCTCACACCCTAGGGTCTTCCCCATGACCGCACCCGAGACTCCCCGCCGCAGCGGACTGCGCGGCTTCGGCCACACCGGACCGTCCCCCTGGACCGACCTGGACCGGCCGCCGCTCGACGAGGAGGCGCTGCGCCGCGACCTGCTCGTGCCCGGCGGGCTCTGGACCTCCCTGGACGTCGTCGCCGAGACCGGCTCCACCAACAGCGACCTCGCCGCCCGCGCCAAGGCCGGTGCCGCCCAGGGAGCCGTGCTGGTCGCCGAGGCGCAGAGCACCGGGCGCGGCCGGATGGACCGGCAGTGGACCGCCCCGGCCCGCTCCGGCCTGTTCCTCTCCGTGCTGCTGCGCCCCGAGGAGGTGCCGGTCGAGCGCTACGGCTGGCTGCCGATCCTGGTCGGGGTGGCCGCCGCCAGCACGCTCGGCCGGGTCGCGGAGGTCGAGGTGGGCCTGAAGTGGCCCAACGACCTGCAGGTGGAGATCGACGGCGCGGAGCGCAAGATCGGCGGCATCCTCACCGAGCTGGCCGGCGGCGCGGTGGTCGTCGGCCTCGGCCTCAACGTCACGCTGCGGGCCGAGGAGCTGCCCGTCCCGACCGCCGCCTCGCTCGCGCTGGCCGGCGCCGCCACCACCGACCGCGGCACCCTGCTGCGCGCACTGCTGCGCGAGCTCGCCGAGCTGTACCGCGAGTGGACGGCCGCCGCCGGGGACCCGCACGCCAGCGACCTGCTGCGCGCCTACGTCGACCGCTGCACCACGCTCGGCCGCCGGGTGAAGGTCCACCTGCCCGGTGACACCGAGCTGCTCGGCGAGGCGGTGGCGATCGACGGCGACGGGCGGCTGGTGGTTCGTACGCCCGACGGCGCACGCCGGGCGGTCGGCGCGGGCGACGTCGTCCACGTGCGCCCCGAACCCCGCTGAACGGCAGTCTTCACCTCTCCTTGACCCGGGCGGATGCCCCGGATCCGGCGATTCCGTGCGAACATTCCACCTGGCAGCGGTGTGAGGCGCGCCACTGCCCGCCTGGGTGGCGGGCGACGCGCCCGGACAGGTAGGACACGAGGCGAGTGCGGCGACCGCACGGGGACGGACCGGTGGCAGAGGACGGCAGCAGCGGCACGACGGCGGGCAGCCACGACCCCACGGTCGCGCTCGAACTGGAACGCCTGATCCTGGACGCGCCACGCCGTTACACCCCGTACCAGGCCGCGCGCGCCGCCGACGTCCCGATGGAGCTGGCCACCCGCTTCTGGCGGGCGATGGGCTTCCCCGACATCGGCCAGTCCCGGGCCCTCACCGACGGCGACGTGATCGCGCTGCGGCGGCTGGCCGGCCTGGTCGAGTCCGGGCTGCTGAGCGAGTCGATGGCGATCCAGGTCGCCCGCTCCACCGGCCAGACCACGGCCCGGCTGGCCGGCTGGCAGATGGACACCTTCCTGGAGAACCTCACCCAGTCCGTCGAGCCCGGGCTGACCCGCGCCGACGTCGCGTACCCGCTGGTCGAGCTGCTGCTGCCGGAGCTGGAGCAGTTCCTGGTGTACGTCTGGCGGCGCCAGCTGGCCGCCGTCACCGGCCGGGTGGTGCAGGCCGCCGAGGACCACGAGATCACCAGCGGGCGGCTCGCCGTCGGCTTCGCCGACCTGGTCGGCTTCACCCGGCTCTCCCGGCGGCTGGAGGAGGAGGAGCTCGGCGAACTCGTCGAGACCTTCGAGAACACCTGCTCCGACCTGATCGCCGGACAGGGCGGCCGGGTGATCAAGACCCTCGGCGACGAGATCCTCTACGTCTCCGAGGACCCGGCGACCGCCGCCGAGATCGCGCTCAGCCTGATCGAGGCGCTGGCCGGGGACGACGCCATCCCGCCGCTGCGGGTCGGCATGGCCTTCGGCACGGTCACCTCGCGGATGGGCGACGTCTTCGGCACCACCGTCAACCTGGCCAGCCGGCTCACCTCGATCGCACCCAAGGACGCGGTGCTGATCGACGGCGAGTTCGCCGCCGCGCTGGAGCAGAACGGCAGCGTCGCCCCGGCCGACTCGGAGGGGCCGGGCCTCGCCGAGGCGCTGTCGGCCGCCGCCGGGATGCCCGCCTCCGGGCTGCCGATGCCGGGGCCGGACGCCGAGGCCCGGTTCCACCTGCAGCCGATGTGGCGGCGGCCGGTGCGCGGGCTCGGGCTGGTCGAGCCGTGGCTGCTCACCCGGCGGCTGAAGCCGGAGTAGGCCGGCCCTCACGGCGGCCCGGATGCCCGCCCTGGCGGCTCCCGCCGGGCGGCGGCCTCGCGGCTCCCGCCGGGTGCCGAACGGTTGAAAGCCGTACGGTCTGGCGTAGCTGCTTCCCGGCAAACGGGGCATAACCGAACGAAATCGCCCTAGTCTTGGTGCAAGCGGCCGGTCGGGTGTGGCCGGCTGACGGGGGTCCGGCAGGACCGAGCACAGGGAGCGAGGCGAGCCGGTGGGCAGTGAGGCGACCATGACGGACCGCGGCTGCGACTGCGGCGGCTCGCCGCACCGGGACCCGCTGCCCGACCTGAGGCTGCAGTCCGTGGTCGAGCTGGCCCAGGACATGGCCGGCGCGCTCACCCCGCTGGAGGCCGTCCGGGCCGCCGCCGCCCGGGCCACCGAGGCGCTCGGCGCCACCATGGCCGCCGTCTCGGTCTGGGACCGCGAATCCGGCCGGCTGAGGGTCCTGGTCAACCACGGCGACCTCGCCCCCGGCGAGGAGGAGCTGCCCGAGGACGAGTCGTACCCCGTCGCCGACTTCCCCGAGATCGTCACGTACCTGGAGGAACGGTGGACCACCGGGCGCCTGCCGCGCGCCTGGCTGCAGTCCGCCGAGGACAGCGAACCGCACGCCGGTCACGTGCACCCGACCGCCGGCGCGTACTGCCGGGAACGCGCCGCGGCGCTGCGCCGGCGCGGGCGGGCCTGCTGCGTGGTCGCGCCGATCGTGCTGCACGGACAGGCCTGGGGCGAGCTCTACCTCGCCCGCTCGATCGGCATGCCCGAGTTCACCGAGGCCGACGCCGACTACGCGACCCTGCTCGCCGCCCAGGTCTCGGCCGGACTCGCCCAGACCGAGCGCCTCGCCGACCTGCGGAAACTCGCCTTCTCCGACCCGCTCACCGGCCTCGCCAACCGGCGCGCCGTCGATGCCCGGCTGGAGAGCGCGCTGCAGGCGCACAACCGGGACAACACCGTCGTCTCGCTGGTCGTCTGCGACGTCAACGGCCTGAAACGGGTCAACGACCAGCTCGGCCACGAAATGGGCGACCGGCTGCTGGAACGGTTCGCCCACCAGCTCTCGCTGGCCGCCGCCAAACTCCCCGGCAGCCTCGCCGCCCGGCTCGGCGGCGACGAGTTCTGCCTGCTCGTCGAGGGGCAGAAGGCCGACGAGGTGGTCGCCGTCGCCGAGGAGCTGTGCGCGCGGGCCCTCGCGCTGTCCGAGGGCGAGGGCGTCGCCTGCGGGGTCGCCTCCACCGGCGACTCGATCGGGCCCGTCACCACCCCCGACCGGCTCTTCCGGCTCGCCGACGCCGCCCAGTACCGGGCCAAGGCCGCCCGCGCCGCCCACCCCGTGGTCGCCGGACGCAGCCACGGCCCCGGCTTCTCACCCGACCCCACCGTGCTGCTCGCCGACGCCGCCGACCCCCACCACCGGGCCGACGGACGGCGCGGGTCCACCGGACGGGCCGGCGCGGGCGACCGGCGACGGTTCCGCGGCGCCGCCCACAGTGCCGACCCGGGCCAACTGCTCACCGCCGTCCTCGCCGCCCTCGACCAGGCCGCCACCACCCGGGCCGTCCACCCGGCCGACACCCTCGGCAAGCTCGTCGTCGTCGCCGAGACCTCCGCCCGGCTGCTCGACGCCGTCGGCTGGTGGGTCTCGTACGTCCCGCCCGGCTCCCACTTCATGCGCACCGCCCAGCACGCCGTCTACCGGATGACCAGCGGCCCCACCAGCACCCGCGCCGAGACCCAGCGCGCCCAGATCGAGGCCCCCGACGCCGTCTTCGACCTGCGGCACTACCCGATGACCCGCCGCGCCGTCCGCGGCAGCGCCTTCGCCCTCCGGGCCGGGGCGGCCGGCAACGACCCGGCGGAGGAGGCCATGCTCGTCGTCTCGGGCTACCGCGGCATGGTCGCCGCCGGCGGCCACAACCCGGCCGGCGGCTGGCTCGTCGAACTCTTCGCCGACGACGCCACCCTCCCCCTCGGTCAGGCCACCAGCGCCATGCGCGCCCTCGTCGCCGTCGCCCTCTCGGGCGCGGCGTCGCCACCGGTGGTGTGAGGGCGGCTCGCCTCGGGGGTGGGGTGGTGCGCGGTTTCGCCGTGTGGGGTGGGGGAGCCGGCCGCCTGTTGGCCGCGGTGCCGCCACCGGTGGTATGAGGCGGGCCTGCGTGGGGCGGGTGGCGCTTGGCGGCAGGTGGGCGTGTTCCGGTTTGGTGACCGGGGTGTCGCGGGTGGGTCGCGGTCGGGGGCCGGGGGGTGCCGGGGTGGGGGTGCCGATGGGATGGTGGGCGCCGGTCGAGCGGGAGCGGGGGCGGGTCGTGGGCAGACGGTGGGTGGGCGCGGCGGTGGCCGGGGTGCTGGTGCTCGGTGGTGGGGCGGCGCTGGCGGCTCCGGCGTCGGCGGCGTCGGCGGTGCCGGTGGCGCGGACGACGGGGGCGGCGCGGACGGCGCCGGAGCGGACGCCGCAGGTGCGGGACCGGGTCGGGGCGCACCGGATCGCCCAGCTCGCCGGGTCGAAGTCGAAGTCGAAGACGAAGAAGAAGGTGAAGCACGGCTTCTTCCACGGGTTCTTCCACGGCTTCTTCGGGTGGCTGACCACGCTCCTGCTGGTCGGCCTGCTGGTGACGGTCCTGGTCGTCCTCTGGGTCAGGCGTTCGAGCCGCCGCTAGTCGCGGATGGGTCGAGGGCCCGCACCGCGGCGTCGACCAGGTGGTCGGCGTGGTCGTGGGTGAGCGGGCCGAGCCGGTACTGCCGGCGGTAGTGGAGCGGGCCGTAGACGAGCTCGACGGCCAGGTCGAGGTCGGTGTCGGGGGCTGTCCGGCCCGCCTCGCGGGCGCTGCGGATCGCGGTGCCGCAGGCCACCGACCAGGGCGATCCCGCGGTGGCCGAGCGGCTGCGGGAGCTGTCGGCGGCCGGCCGGGCCGAGGGCGGCACCGCCCGGGCGGCCGATCTGATCGAGGCGGAGCCGGTCCGGTAGCCGGTTGCGGGGCGGGGTGGGGGGCCGCGGCGTGCGGTGCGGATCCGGACGGCGGAGAATCCGGATGGCGGGCACCTGTTGTCATATCTTCATTCACCTGATGTGATGGTGTATATGGATATGCACAGTGCTGTGGCCCCCGACGCTCCGCTGGTCCTGGTCGGCAAGGCCGACGTCAGCGCCGAGGACGTCCTGGCCGTCGCCCGGGGCAACGCCCGGGTCGAGATCGGTCCCGACGCGCTCGCCGAGATGGCGGCCGCCCGCGCGCGGATCGACGCCCTCGCGGCCGAGCCGCGTCCCGTCTACGGCGTGTCGACCGGCTTCGGCGCGCTCGCCGTGCGGCACATCAGCCCCGAGCTGCGCGCCCAGCTGCAGCGGTCGCTGGTGCGCTCGCACGCCGCCGGCATGGGCCCGGCGGTCGAGCGCGAGGTGGTCCGCGCGCTGATGTTCCTGCGGATGAAGACGCTGGCCTCCGGCCGCACCGGTGTCCGGCCGCTGGTCGCCCAGACCATGGCCGCCCTGCTCAACGCGGGCATCACCCCGGTGGTCCGGGAGTTCGGCTCGCTCGGCTGCTCCGGCGACCTCGCGCCGCTGTCGCACTGCGCGCTCGTCCTGATGGGCGAGGGCACCGCCACCGGCCCGGACGGCGTGGAGAAGCCCGTCGCCGAGCTGCTCGCCGCCGCCGGCATCGAGCCGGTCGAGCTGCTGGAGAAGGAGGGCCTCGCCCTCATCAACGGCACCGACGGCATGCTCGGCATGCTGGTGATGGCCATCTCCGACCTCAGCCGCCTGTTCACCACCGCCGACATCACCGCCGCGATGACCCTGGAGGCGCTGCTCGGCACCGACAAGGTGCTCGCCCCCGAGCTGCACGCCCCGATCCGCCCGCACCCGGGCCAGGCGCTGAGCGCCGCCAACATGCTCGCCGTCCTCAAGGGCTCCGGCCTCACCGGCCACCACCAGGACGACGCGCCGCGGGTCCAGGACGCGTACTCGATCCGCTGCGCCCCGCAGGTGGCCGGCGCGGGCCGGGACACCCTGGCCCACGCCCAGCTGGTCGCCTCCCGCGAGCTGGCCGCCTCGGTCGACAACCCGGTCGTGCTGCCGGACGGCCGGGTGGAGTCCAACGGCAACTTCCACGGCGCCCCGGTCGCGTACGTGCTGGACTTCCTCGCCATCGCCGCCGCCGACCTCGGCTCGATCTCCGAGCGCCGCACCGACCGGCTGCTCGACAAGGCCCGCTCGCACGGCCTGCCGGCCTTCCTGGCCGACGACCCGGGCGTGGACTCCGGTCTGATGATCGCCCAGTACACCCAGGCGGCGCTGGTCAGCGAGAACAAGCGGCTCGCCGTCCCGGCCTCGGTCGACTCGATCCCGTCCTCCGCGATGCAGGAGGACCACGTGTCGATGGGCTGGTCGGCCGCGCGCAAGCTGCGCCAGGCCGTCGAGAACCTCGGCCGGATCCTGGCCGTCGAACTCACCGCCGCCGCCCGCGCGCTGGAGATCCGTCAGCAGGCCGACTCGGCCGGCCGGATCGCCCCGGCGACCGCGGCCGCGCTGGCCGTCGCCCGGGAGGCGGGGGTCGGCGGCGCCGGCCGCGACCGCTTCCTCTCGCCGGACCTGGAGGCGGCCGCGGCGCTGGTCGCCTCCGGGGAGCTGGTGCGCGCGGTGGAGAAGGTCACCGGCCCGCTGGCCTGACCCACCGGCCCGTGCCGCAGGCCTGAGCCGCGGCCCGTCCGGCGCGGGGCGACCGGGACTCCCTAGTCCCAGTCGTCCCGCGGCCGGCGGTCCTGGTGGTTGCGGCGCTCGCCGAACGCGGCGGCGACGTTGACCCCGACGATGCCCGCCCAGCAGACCATCAGGCCGGCGAAGCCGCCGTTCGCGGCGTCGCCGGCGATCGCGGTCAGCGGGATGCCGAAGGCCATCGAGACCACCGCGAGCCCGGTGCCGGAGCGCTTGCCCCAGCCCTGGCGGCGCGCGCGGTGGCGGTCGTGGTGCGAGCGCGGCTCGTCGTCCAGCCGCCGGGCGACGGAGCGCTCGACCCGGGCGTCCAGTCGGGCGTCGAGGCGCTTCATGAAGGAGTCGAGGAGTTCGTCCTCGTACTCCTTGCCCAGCTCCTTGCGGGCCTGCAGGGTGGCGTCGAGGTCGCGCCGCAGGTCGTCCTGGCGAGTGTCCATGGGGGACAGCCTGGTGCCGCGGCGGCGCCCGGTCCATCCGTTCGCGGGGCGAATCCGGGCGGGCTCAGGGAGAAATCAGGGTTACCCCGAGCCGGGGGCCGGTGACCGTCGGAACCGGTCGGGAGGTGTCCGGATACTGTTCGATCCCGTCCGATCCGCGGGACGTCTCACGGGGCGTCCCGTCGTACGAGACGTCTTTGCCAGGCAGCGCGCGCTATTGCACAGTCGTCGTCCGAACCGCTCGCATCCGGAGGTACCGCTGATGACCGCCATCGACGAAACCGGCAGCGTCGGCCCCTCCGCCCGGCTGCTCCAGCTCTTCGAGGGCCACCGGCTGACGCCGACCCAGCGCCGGATCGCCCACTCGCTGGTGCGGCACGCCACCGAGGCGCCGTTCCTGTCCAGCGTGGAGGTCGCCGAACTCGCGGGCGTCAGCCAGCCCTCCGTCACCCGCTTCGCGGTCGCGCTCGGGTACGACGGCTACCCGGCGCTGCGCAAGCAGCTGCGCGAGCTCGGCGGCGGAGAGCCGTCCGCGCCGGAGACCCCGGACGACGCGGTGCGCAACGAGCACCAGCAGGCCGTGCTCGCCGAGATCGCGCACCTGCGCCACCTCGCCGAACTCCTCGCCGACCCGGAACCGATCACCCGGGCCGCCCGGCTGCTCGCCGCCTCCCGCCCGCTGCCGGTGCTCGGCCTGCGGGCCGCCTCGGCCCAGGCGCGCGGCTTCGCGTACTTCGCCGCCAAGGTGCACCCGGACATCCGGCTGCTGGACGAGGGCGGCAGCATGCTCGCCGACCGGCTGGAACAGGCCGCCGCGGCCGGGGCCGGCGCGTTGCTCTGCTTCGCGCTGCCGCGCTACCCGCGGGAACTGATGGACGCGCTGGCGGTGGCCCGGGAGTGCGGGCTGACGGTGCTCACCGTGGCCGACAGCGCCTTCGCGCCGGTCGCCAAGCTGTCCGACCTGATGCTGCCGGCCGCCGTCGGCACCGGGCTGGTCTTCGACACGGCGTGCGCCCCGATGATGCTCGGGCGGGTGCTGTTGCAGGCCATGTGCGACGAACTCCCCGGCGCGGAGGCCCGGTTGGAGGCGATCGAGCAGTCGGCGACGGCGCGCGGCCTCTTCCTGGAATGAGCGCGGCCCGGAGTGGGCGCCGCCGGGACACGGCAGGACACGGCAGGACACGGCAGGACACAGCAGGGACACGGCCGGAATAGCCGTCACCAACCCGGGCATCCCCTCCTGCAGGGGGTGCCGCCCATGCGCGTGATCCACGAGATGAAGTTCGTCGCCCGCCTGTCCTCGGGCGCCGACGAATGGTCCTGCCCCGCCTGCGGACGCCGCGTCACCCTGCGGCGCCTGCCCGAACCCGAACTGACCGTCCTCGACCCGGGCGACGAGTCCGCCGTCCACGTGGGCGTCATCGAACCCGACGCCCACGCCGCCGCGGCCGCCGAGAAGTACGGCCTCGGCCCCGTCCAGAACGTCCCCCGCCCGCCGTCCCCGCCCACCCCGGACGCCGACGACCGCCGCTGGCTCGCCGAGATCGGCATCGACTGGGACGGCGACGAGGCGGCCTGAGCGCGCGGCCCGCGCAGCCCGTACGGCACCGCCGGACGGGCGCTTCGGCGTGCCTGGGGGCCGTGGGCGCCCCCTGCTGATCGGATTGCTGCGGGGTCTGGTCGAACGTCGGTTGTTTAGTTATATTCAACCGGACCGAGCTTGAATGAATCCATCCGCAGGGAGGCCGGGACTATGGTGCAGCAGCAGGCGAGCGGGCCGCGCGAGGTGCGCGCGGCGCGTGGGACGGGGCTGACGACGCAGGGCTGGCAGCAGGAGGCGGCCCTGCGGATGCTCATGAACAACCTCGACCCCGAGGTGGCCGAGCACCCGTCGAAGCTGGTCGTGTACGGCGGCACCGGCAAGGCCGCGCGGGACTGGCGCTCCTTCGACGCCATGGTGAAGACGCTGCAGGGGCTGAAGCAGGACGAGACCATGCTGGTCCAGTCCGGCCGCCCGGTCGGCGTGATGCAGACCCACGAGTGGGCGCCGCGCGTGCTGATCGCCAACTCCAACCTGGTCGGCGACTGGGCCAACTGGGAGGAGTTCCGCCGGCTGGAGAGCCTCGGGCTCACCATGTACGGCCAGATGACCGCCGGCTCCTGGATCTACATCGGCACCCAGGGCATCCTCCAGGGCACCTACGAGACCTTCGCCGCCGTCGCCAACAAGCGCTACAACGGCACCCTGGAGGGCACGATCACCCTCACCGCCGGCCTCGGCGGCATGGGCGGCGCCCAGCCGCTGGCCGTCACCATGAACGGCGGCGTGGCGATCTGTGTCGACTGCGACCCGTCCCGCATCTCCCGCCGGATCGAGCACCGCTACCTGGACGTCGAGGCCAAGAACCTCGACCACGCCCTGCAGCTGGCCACCGAGGCCCGCGACAAGAAGCAGCCGCTCTCCATCGGCCTGCTGGGCAACGCCGCCGAGCTCTTCCCGCAGCTGCTCGCGATGGACGCGCCGATCGACATCGTCACCGACCAGACCAGCGCCCACGACCCGCTGAGCTACCTGCCGGTCGGCGTCGCCTTCGAGGACATGGCGACCTACGCCGCCGAGAAGCCCGCCGAGTTCACCCAGCGCTCCCGCGAGTCGATGGCCAAGCACGTCGAGGCGATGGTCGGCTTCCTGGACCGCGGCGCCGAGGTCTTCGACTACGGCAACTCGATCCGCGGCGAGGCCCAGCTGGCCGGCTACGACCGCGCCTTCGCCTTCCCCGGCTTCGTCCCGGCGTACATCCGCCCGCTGTTCTGCGAGGGCAAGGGCCCGTTCCGCTGGGCGGCGCTGTCCGGCGACCCGCAGGACATCCACAAGACCGACAAGGCCGTCCTCGACCTGTTCCCGGAGAACGAGTCGCTGGCCCGCTGGATCAAGATGGCCCAGGAGAAGGTGCACTTCCAGGGCCTGCCCGCGCGCATCTGCTGGCTCGGCTACGGCGAGCGCGACAAGGCCGGCGAGCGCTTCAACGACATGGTCGCCTCCGGCGAGCTGTCCGCGCCGATCGTCATCGGCCGCGACCACCTGGACTGCGGCTCGGTCGCCTCCCCGTACCGGGAGACCGAGGCGATGCTGGACGGCTCGGACGCGATCGCCGACTGGCCGCTGCTCAACGCCATGGTCAACGTCGCCTCCGGCGCCTCCTGGGTCTCCATCCACCACGGCGGCGGCGTCGGCATCGGCCGCTCGATCCACGCCGGCCAGGTCACCGTCGCCGACGGCACCGCGCTGGCCGGGGAGAAGATCCGCCGGGTGCTCACCAACGACCCGGGCATGGGCGTCATCCGGCACGTGGACGCCGGCTACGACCGCGCCGACGAGGTCGCCGCCGAGCGCGGGGTCCGCATCCCGATGGGCGAGCTGTGACCTCCGGTTTCGAGGAGATGTGGGCGGAGCTGCTCCCCGTGGGCCGCTCCGCCTCCTCCGGCGGCTACCGCCGCTTCGCCTGGAACTCCGCCGACGCCGAGTGCCGGGCCTGGTTCGAGCAGCAGGCCCGCAGCCGCGGTCTGGCGTACGAACTGGACCGCAACGGCAACCAGTGGGCCTGGCTGGGCGACCCGCAGGCCGGCGGGGCCGTCGTCACCGGCTCGCACCTGGACTCCGTCCCGGACGGCGGAGCCTTCGACGGCCCGCTCGGAGTGGTCTCCTCCTTCGCCGCGCTGGACGAACTCCGCGCCCGGGGAACCGAGCTCACCCGGCCGCTGGCGATCGTCAACTTCGGTGACGAGGAGGGCGCCCGGTTCGGCGTGGCCTGCATCGGCTCCCGGCTCACCGCCGGGGTGCTCTCCCGCGAGGCCGCGTACGAGCTGCGCGACGCCGCCGGGGTCCGGCTGCCCGACGCGATGGAGAAGGCCGGCTACGACCCGACCGGGATCGGCGGGGACGACGACCGGCTGTCCCGGATCGGCGCCTTCGTCGAGCTCCACGTCGAGCAGGGCCGCTACCTCGCCGAGGGGCAGCCGGTCGGCGTGGCCGGCGCGATCTGGCCGCACGGCCGCTGGCGGTTCGACTTCCACGGCGAGGCCAACCACGCCGGCACCACCCGGATCGAGGACCGCCGCGACCCGATGCTGACCTACGCCAACACCGTGCTGTCCGCCCGCAAGAAGGCGAAGCAGGCGGGCGCGCTGGCCACCTTCGGCAAGGTCGCGGTCGAGCCCAACGGCACCAACGCGATCGCCTCGCTGGTACGCGGCTGGCTGGACTCCCGGGCGGCCGACGAGCGCACCCTGACCGCGCTGGTCGCCGAGATCGAGCAGGCCGCCGCCGAACGCGGCGAGCGCGACGGCGTCCGGGTCGAGCTGACCCGCGAGTCCTACACCCCGGTGGTGGACTTCGACGGCCCGCTGCGCGACCGGCTCGCCAAGCTGCTGGACGCCCCGGTGCTGCCCACCGGCGCGGGACACGACGCCGGGATCCTGGCGTCCGCGATCCCGACCGCCATGCTGTTCGTGCGCAACCCCACCGGCGTCTCGCACTCCCCGGCCGAGCACGCCGAGGTGGCCGACTGCCTGGCCGGGGTCTCCGCCCTCGCCGACGTACTGGAGGACCTGGCGTGTCAGTGACCGCAGCGACCGCAGTGAGCTACTGGGCGCAGTACGCGTGGCTGCCGCACCCGAACGGGCCGGTGGTCGAGCGGGACGTGCTGATCGCCACCGGCCCCGGCGGCCTGATCACCTCGGTGACGCCGGACAGCGGGCCCTGCCCGTCCGGCGCCGTCCGGCTCGACGGGCTGCTGCTGCCCGGCCAGGCGAACGCCCACTCGCACGCCTTCCACCGGGCGCTGCGCGCGCACGTGCAGGTCGGCTCCGGCACCTTCTGGACCTGGCGCGACACCATGTACCGGTTCGCCGGCGCGCTCGACCCGGACGCCTACCTGGAGCTCGCCACCGCCGTCTACGCCGAGATGGCGCTGGCCGGGATCACCTCCGTCGGCGAGTTCCACTACCTGCACCACGCGCCCGGCGGCGCCCGCTACGACGACCCGAACGCGATGGGCGAGGCGCTGATCGAGGCCGCCGCCCGGGCCGGCATCCGGATCACCCTGCTGGACACCTGTTACCTGTCGTCCGGCTTCGGCGCCGAGCCGACCAAGCCGCAGCAGCGGTTCAGCGACGGCGACGCGGAGGCCTGGGCCGAGCGGGCGGACGCGCTCAAGCCGCGCGAGCACGCCCGGATCGGCGCCGCCATCCACTCCGTCCGGGCCGTCCCGGCCGAGCAGCTGGGCACCGTGGCGCACTGGGCGGCGGTGCGCGAGGCGCCGCTGCACGTCCACCTGTCCGAGCAGACCGCCGAGAACGACGCCTGCCTCGCCGCGCACGGCGTCACGCCGACCCGGCTGCTCGCCGACCACGGCGCGCTCGGCCCGCGCACCTCGGCCGTGCACGCCACCCACCTCACCGACGAGGACGTCAAGCTCCTCACCGACTCCTCCACGACCGTCTGCATGTGCCCCACCACCGAGCGGGACCTCGCGGACGGCATCGGCCCGGCCCGTCGGCTCGCCTCGGCGGGCTGCCCGGTCACCCTGGGCAGCGACAGCCACGCGGTCATCGACCCGTTCGAGGAGGCCCGCGCGCTGGAGCTGGACGAGCGGCTGCGCACCCGGACCCGCGGACACTGGACGGCCAACGCGCTGCTGCGGGCCGGCACCGAGGACGGGCACGCCTCGCTCGGCTGGCCGGAGGCCGGGCGGATCGAGACCGGCGCGCTCGCCGACTTCACGGTGATCGCGCTGGACTCCGTCCGCACCGCGGGCCCGCCGCCCCGGCTCGGCGCCGAGATCGCGGTCTTCGCGGCCTCGGCGGCGGACGTACGGCACCTGGTGGTCGGCGGACGGCACGTCGTCCGGGACGGCGTGCACCAGCTGGTGGCCGACGTGCCCGGCGCGCTGCGGTCCGCCATCGGCGCGCTGGACTGCTAGCCCCTCTCCTTCGGATCTTGCCGGGCCGACAAGATCCGAAAGAGAGGGCCCAGGGCGCACAATCCTCCCCCAACTCCCCTCGGAAGGGCTTGTCTTGAGCACCAGGACCACCTTGATCACGGGCATCGGCAGCCTGGTCACCAACGACCCCGGGCAGGGCACCGGGCCGCTCGGCCTGCTGACCGACGCGGCCGTGGTGCTGGACGGCGCCACCGTCGCCTGGGTCGGCCCGGCGGCGCAGGCCCCGGCGGCGGACGAGCGCTTCGACGCCGGGGGCCGGGCCCTGCTGCCCGGCTTCGTCGACTCGCACGCCCACCTGGTGTTCGCGGGCGACCGCACCGCGGAGTTCAACGCCCGGATGTCCGGGCAGGCGTACACCGCGGGCGGCATCCGCACCACGGTGGCGGCCACCCGGGCCGCGAGCGACGCCGAACTGGACGCCAACCTGGACCGGTTCGTCCGGGAGGCGCTGCGCCAGGGCACCACCACCATCGAGTGCAAGTCCGGCTACGGGCTGACGGTGGACGACGAGGCCCGGGCGCTGCGGATCGCCTCGCGGCACACCCCGGAGACCACCTACCTGGGCGCGCACGTGGTCGCCCCCGAGTTCGCCGAGGACCCGGCCGGGTACGTCGACCTGGTCACCGGCGAGATGCTGGACGCCTGCGCCCCGCACGCCCGCTGGGTGGACGTGTTCTGCGAGAAGGGCGCCTTCGACGGCGACCAGGCGCGGGCGGTCCTGACGGCCGGCATCGAGCGCGGGCTCACCCCCCGGGTGCACGCCAACCAGCTCTCGTACGGTCCCGGTGTGCAGCTCGCCGTCGAGCTGGGGGCCGCCTCGGCGGACCACTGCACCCATCTGACGGACGAGGACGTGGCGGCGCTGGCCGGCTCGGGGACGGTCGCGACGCTGCTGCCGGGGGCCGAGTTCTCCACCCGGGCCGCGTACCCGAGCGGGCGGCGGCTGCTGGACGCGGGGGCGGTGGTGGCGCTGTCCACCGACTGCAACCCGGGCTCCAGCTTCACGAGTTCGATGGCGTTCTGCATCGCGGTCGCGGTGCGGGAGATGGGCATGACGCCGGACGAGGCGGTCTGGGCGGCCACCGCGGGCGGTGCCCGGGCGCTGCGGCGCAGCGACGTCGGCGTGGTCGCGCCCGGCGCGCGGGCCGACCTGCTGCTGCTCGACGCGCCCTCGCACGTCCACCTGGCCTACCGCCCGGGCGTGCCGCTGACCGCCGCGGTCTGGCGCGCGGGCGTCCGCGAGCTCTGACCGACCGCCGGGCCCGGAGCCCGGGGGAAAACGACCGGGGCCGCCGTGGATCTCAGGAATCCACGGCGGCCCCGGAGTCGTGAGCCGGTCAGGAGGGCGTCAGTGGACGCCGCCCATGAGGGCCTGGACGCGCTTGCGGCCCATGTAGACCGCGCCGCCCGCGAGGGTGGCGAGGGCCGCCTGCAGCGCGATGATCCCGGTGCCGTCGAGGTTGACGCCGGCCAGCGAGAGCAGGCTGGTGGTGCAGTCACCGGCGGTGACGGCGAGGAACCAGACGCCCATCATCTGGGAGGCGTACTTCTGCGGCGCCATCTTGGTGGTGACCGAGAGGCCGACCGGGGAGAGGCACAGCTCGCCGATGGTCTGGATCATGTAGATCGAGACGAGCCACATCGGGGAGACCTTGCCGTCGCCCGCCATGTTCATCGGGACGATGAAGACGAAGAACGAGGCGCCGATCAGGACCAGGCCCATCGCGAACTTCACGATGGTGTTGGGCTCCTTGTTCCGGCGGGACAGCCACAGCCACAGCCAGGCGAAGACCGGCGCGAGCGCCATCACGAACAGCGGGTTCAGCGACTGGTACCAGGTGGCCGAGAAGCCGAAGCCGAGCAGGGTGTCCGCGGTGTTCTTGTCCGCGAACAGGGAGAGGGTCGAGCCGCCCTGGTCGTAGATCATCCAGAAGATGGCGGCCGCGGCGAAGAACCAGATGTACGCGGACATCTTGGACTGCTCGCCGGCGCTCAGCTCCTTGTCGCGCTTGATCCGGGTCAGGACGACGATCGGGATGAGCAGACCGGCGACGGTCAGCGGCACCAGGGCCCAGTTCAGCGTGTAGACGCCCAGCGCGACGACGGCGCCGTAGAAGACGGCGATCGCGAGGACGGCCGCACCGGCCTTCAGCAGCAGGCTCTTGCGCTCGGCGGGCACCAGCGGGTTCGGGACCAGGCTGCTCTTGGGGCTCAGGTGGCGGGTGCCCAGCAGGAACTGCAGCAGGCCGAGGCCCATGCCGACGGCGGCCAGCGCGAAGCCCAGGTGCCAGTTGTACTCCTTGCCGACCGTTCCGATGATGAACGGAGCGGCGAAGGCGCCGAGGTTGATGCTCATGTAGAAGACGGTGAAACCACCGTCGCGGCGCGGGTCCTCGGGGCCGTCGTAGAGGTGGCCGACCATCGTGGAGATGTTGGCCTTCAGCAGCCCGGAGCCGAGCGCGACCAGGAGCAGGCCGGTGAAGAACGCCGCCTGGCCGGGGACGGCCAGCGCGAGGTGGCCGGCCATGATCACGAAGCCGGCGACGGTGACGGTCTTGCGGGCACCCCAGACCCGGTCGCCGAACCAGCCGCCGGGGTAGGCCATGAGGTAGACCATGGAGACGTAGACGGAGTAGATCGCCGTCGCCATCGTCGCCTTCATGGCGAGGCCGCCGCCCTGGCTGCCGGCTGCCGCGTCGGCACCGCCGGAGACCAGGTAGTAGATCAGCAGGGCGCGCATGCCGTAGTAGGAGAAGCGCTCCCACATCTCGGTCATGAACAGCGTGGCGAGGCCTCGGGGGTGCCCGAGGAAGGTCTTGCCGCTGGGGGAGGTCGACGCGAGGTCGGCAGCCCGGGTGGTAGACGCCATGAGTAGTGGTTCCTTGCCTGACAGCGTCCGCCTAGGGGGGTGGCGGCGGACGTGGACGAAACCACTCTACGTGGCGATATTTGGCTGTATCAGATGACAAACGCGACGAATTAGGTATCGCGATGGCAAAGAAATCGGAAGATCCTCTCGATTGATCCATGGTAGATCGGGCCCTCTTCCTTCGGATTCAAGATCCAGAGGGGGATTCTTCGCCGAACCGCCGGTCTGCAACCACACGTTGAGATCAGTCGGATGCTTATATAACGATCACGCTCTGTGAACTACCTCACAGGACGTACGGGCATACCCCGGCGGACTACCATCACCCCATGACCTGTGTGCTGCTCGCCGAGGACGATCCGGCGATCTCCGAACCGCTCGCCCGGGCCCTGCGACGCGAGGGCTATGAGGTGCTCGTCCGCGAGGACGGTCCGACCGCACTCGCCGCCGGCCTCACCGAGGAGGTCGACCTCGTCGTCCTGGATCTCGGCCTGCCCGAGATGGACGGCCTGGAGGTCTGCCGCCGGCTGCGCGCCGACGGCAAGAGCTGCCCCGTCCTGGTGCTCACCGCCCGCGCGGACGAGGTGGACACCGTGGTCGGCCTCGACGCCGGCGCCGACGACTACGTCACCAAGCCCTTCCGCCTGGCCGAGCTGCTCGCCCGCGTCCGGGCCCTGCTCCGGCGCGGCAACGTCGACCAGCTCACCACCGGCGCGCACGGGGTGAAGATCGACATCGAGTCCCACCGCGCCTGGCTCGGCGACGAGGAGCTCACCCTCTCCGCCAAGGAGTTCGAGCTGCTGCGCGTGCTGGTCCGGGACGCCGGCCGGGTGGTCACCCGCGAGGAGATCATGCGGCAGGTCTGGGACACCACCTGGTGGACCTCCACCAAGACCCTGGACATGCACATCTCCTGGCTCCGCAAGAAGCTCGGCGACGACGCGGCCAACCCCCGCTACATCGCCACCGTGCGCGGAGTGGGCTTCCGGTTCGAGAAGAATTAGAGCCCCGTACGGAGACCCCGTACGGAGAACGGGGCCGGGCACGGCCGGTCGAGCGGAACACCTCGGGGAGCGGCAGCGTGAAACGCCGGATGATCAACTCGCTGCTGGGCGTCGTCCTGGTGGTGGTCGTGGTGTTCTGCGTGCCGCTCGCCCTGGTCGAGAAGCGCACCATCGTCAACTCGGCCCAGGACCGGGTGGACGCGGCCGCCGTCCGGGTGCTCGCCCTGGTCGAGAGCCGGATCGCGGCGGGCGAGTCGGTCACCAACGAGCGGGCCTTCGAGAGCCAGGTCACCGAGGGCAGCTACGTCGAGGTGCAGATCCCCGGCCAGCCGGTCCTGTCGGCCGGCCGGCGCCCGGCCGGTGACCACCTGCTGAAGGCCGTCGAACGCGGCAACAGCGGCGAGACCGTCACCGTCGAGCAGTCCCGCGCGGACGTCGACCACGAGATCGCCAACAACCTGCTGCTGCTCGGGGTGGTCGCCCTGCTCGCCGTCCAGGCCGCCGTGGCCCTCGCGGTCTGGCAGGCCAAACGGCTCGCCCGTCCGCTCACCGACCTCGCCGAGACCGCCGAGCGGCTCGGCTCCGGCGACCCGCGACCGCGCGACCGCCGCTACGGGGTACCCGAACTCGACCGGGTCGCCGAGGTGTTGGACACCAGCGCCGAGCGGATCGCCCGGATGCTCACCGCCGAGCGCCGGCTCGCCGCCGACGCCTCGCACCAGCTGCGCACCCCGCTCACCGCGCTCTCCATGCGGCTGGAGGAGATCACCGCCGTCGCCGAGGACCCGGAGACGGTCAAGGAGGAGGCGGCCATCGCCCTCCAGCAGGTCGAGCGGCTCACCGACGTCGTCCAGCGGCTGCTGACCACCCAGCGCGACCCGCGCAGCCCCACCGCCGTCGCCTTCGACCTGGACGAGGTCATCAAGCAGCAGGTGGAGGAGTGGGGCCCGACCCTGCGCGAGAGGAGTCGGGTGCTGTCGCTGGAGGGCCTGCACGGGATCACGGCCGTCGGCACCCCGGGGACGGTCGCCCAGGTGCTGGCCACCCTGATCGAGAACTCCCTGATGCACGGCGCCGGGACGATCACCCTGCGGGTCCGGCCGTCCGGCACCTCGGTGGTGGTCGAGGTGCAGGACGAGGGCGCCGGAGTGCCGGCCGACCTCGGCAACCGGGTGTTCGAGCGCGCGGTCAGCGGCCGCAACTCCACCGGCATCGGCCTCGCCGTCGCCCGCGACCTCGCGGAGGCGGACGGCGGGCGGCTCGAACTGCTCTCGCTGAAGCCCGCGGTGTTCGCGCTCTTCCTGGGGCGGAGCCGCAAGGACGACTGAGGCGTGTCCGAGGCAGTCCGGCCCGGGGGCCAGGAAGCCCCGCGACCGGGGTTCAGGAGCCCGGCAGTACGCCGAGCTGGCGCATCAGGCCCATGACGTCCCACTGCCACCAGCCCTCGCAGATCTTCCCGTCCCGGAAGCGGAAGGTGGTCGTGCCGCGGCCGACCACCGTCTTGCCGGTGTTCGGGACACCCATGAAGTCGGCCTTCTGGGTGGCGTTCCAGGTCCACCGGGTGGCGACCTCGTCGCCCTCGGCGATCTGGCTCTCGGTGGTGAAGGTGAAGTCGAAGGCGCCCACGTAGCCGGCGCAGCGCTCCCGGAAGGCGGCGGCGCCGACCGCGTCCGCCTCGCTGCCGTAGTCGTGGTCGCGGTAGTCGGGGGTCATGCACTCGTCGATGACGTCCAGGTCGCCGCGGGACAGCCGGTCCAGGACGAGGCTCGCGGTGGCCTTGTCGAACCGGGCGTCGCGGACCACGTCGAGGTCGGTGAAGGTCGGCGGCGCCTCGCAGAGCGCCACCATCTCGCGGAAGATCCGGTCGGTCTCGGGCAGGTCGGAGTTCTTCATCGCCTCCTCGTAGGAGGGGAACTCCACGATCTCCAGCACGTGCTTGGTGTCGGAGCGGTCGGTGCCGACGACCGCGTGGGAGGCGGTCCGCCTGCCCCGGGTCGCCTCCACCCAGCTGTCCATCAGCCGGTTGAGGTCGTCGAGCTTGTCGGTCTTGCAGTCGATGATCTGGACGAACGTCATGGCATGCCTCCTGCGTCCCCCTCGGCTGTGATCGTTCGCCGGCCGCGCTCGCCCTCCGTCACCACTGTCCTCCGGTGGCGGCGACCACAGCAAGCCCGGGAAACGGTGAGCCCCGGCGGCCGGAACGGCCTGCCGGGGCTGCGCGGGTTCGCGGGGTGGGCCTACTCGGCCTTGGCGTAACGGATCTGCTCGGCCGCCAGCATCAGCTCGGCCTGGGCGGCCAGCTCCCGACCGCCGGCGGCCTCCGCCGGCTCCTGGGCCGGCAGCTCGACCGGCTGCTCCGGCGTGGCCTTGAACACCCAGGTGCGGTACGAGACGAAGCGGAACACGGTGGCGATCGCGAGGCCGATCACCTTGGCGCCGATCTGCTGGTAGTGCGAGCGCAGGTCGAGGACGTACACCGAGAAGCCGAGGACGCCGGTCTCGATCAGCATGCCGATGCCGCTGTAGACCAGGAACAGCGTGATCTCGCGCTTGCGCGAAGCGGCGTCGCGGTCCCGGTACAGCCAGTAGCGGTAGCCGAGGTAGTTGGTGGCGATCGCGATCACCGTCGCCACGATGTTCGACCGCACCGAGGCCAGGCCCAGGGCGTTGATGCAGACCCAGAAGACGGCGAAGTTGACCACCACGCCGCTCAGGCCGACGATGCCGAACTTCACGACCTCGCCCTGGAGCCCGCGCAGTTTCTGCGCGAGCGAGGGCTTCGAAGCTGCGGTCGTCGCCATACCGGACTGCCTCCCTGTGCCTGCGGGACGAAAGGGCCGATCGCGGTGGCGCGGTCACCCCTTGAGTCCTGCGTGCACGCACATGATCGGACCGCGCAGACCAGGACCTGGCCGTCCAGGCTACCCGCTTCCACCGAACGGCTCAGCCGCGAGTGCCCCGACTTGACGTCTACGCGCGTCCGCTTCCGAGGGCCCCCCAGCGGCGACACGGCCCCCCACCGGCCCGGATATCCTGGCGGGGTGACTTCCCCGGGCAATGTGAATTTTCCAGTGGTGGGCATGATCGGTGGCGGGCAGCTGGCCCGCATGGCACACCAAGCGGGGATCCCGCTGGGGGTCAGGTTCAAACTCCTCGCCGACACGCCCCAGGACTCCGCCGCGCAGGTGGTCTCCGACGTCGTCCTCGGTGACTACCGCGACCTCGACACCCTGCGGCGCTTCGCCGCCGGCTGTGACGTGATCACCTTCGACCACGAGCACGTCCCGACCGAGCACCTGCGGGCGCTGGAGGCCGACGGCATCGCCGTCCGCCCCGGCCCGGACGCGCTGGTCAACGCCCAGGACAAGGGTGTGATGCGGGCCAAGCTGGACTCCATCGGCGTGCCCTGCCCCCGGCACCGGATCGTCGCCGACCCGGCCGACGTCACCGCCTTCGCCGAGGAGGGCTCCGGCTACCCCGTCGTCCTGAAGACCGTCCGCGGCGGCTACGACGGCAAGGGCGTCTGGGTCGTCGACGACGAGCAGGAGGCGCAGGCCCCGTTCCTGGCCGGCGTCGCCGTGCTGGCCGAGGAGAAGGTCGACTTCGTCCGCGAGCTGGCCGCCAACGTGGTCCGCTCGCCCAGCGGCCAGGCCGTCGCCTACCCGGTGGTGGAGAGCGTCCAGGAGAACGGCGTCTGCGCCGAGGTCACCGCCCCCGCGCCGGACCTCGACCCGGCCCTGTCCGACGAGGCCCAGCAGCTCGCCCTGCGGATCGCCGGCGACCTCGGCATCGTCGGCCACCTCGCCGTCGAGCTGTTCCAGACCCGCGACGGCCGGATCCTGGTCAACGAGCTGGCCATGCGCCCGCACAACTCCGGCCACTGGACCCAGGACGGCGCCGTCACCTCGCAGTTCGAGAACCACCTGCGGGCCGTCCTCGACCTCCCGCTCGGCGACCCCCGGCCGCGCGCCAAGTGGACCGTCATGGTCAACGTCCTCGGCGGCGACTACCCGGACATGTACCACGCCTTCCTGCACTGCATGGCCCGCGACCCCGGGCTGCGGATCCACATGTACGGGAAGGACGTGAAGCCCGGCCGGAAGGTCGGCCACGTCAACGTCTTCGGGGACGACCTCGAAGACGTCCGCGAGCGCGCCCGCCACGCGGCCGCCTACCTGCGAGGAACGATCACCGAATGACCTCCCCTCTTGTCGGCATCGTCATGGGCTCGGACTCCGACTGGCCCGTCATGGAGGCCGCCGCCCAGGCCCTCGACGAGTTCGAGATCCCGTACGAGGTGGACGTCGTCTCCGCCCACCGGATGCCGCGCGAGATGGTCGCGTACGGCGAGAACGCCCACCGGCGCGGCCTGAAGGCGATCATCGCGGGCGCCGGCGGTGCGGCCCACCTGCCGGGCATGCTGGCCTCCGTCACCCCGCTGCCGGTCATCGGCGTGCCGGTGCCGCTGCGCTACCTGGACGGCATGGACAGCCTGCTGTCGATCGTCCAGATGCCGGCCGGCGTCCCGGTGGCGACCGTCTCGGTGGCCGGCGCGCGCAACGCCGGCCTGCTCGCGGTGCGGATGCTCGCCGCCTTCGACCCCGAACTCACCGAGCGGATGACCGAGTTCCAGGCCGAGCTGAACAACCAGGCCACCGAGAAGGGCAAGAAGCTCCGCGCCAAGGTGGCCGGATCCTCCTCCTTCGGCTTCGGGAAGTAATCCCGCGCGAGGGGTTGGGGTAGAACAGCTCCCATGACTAACGAGCCGGACTCCCCGACCCCGCTGGACCGCGCCCGCGCCCTGCTGCGCACCGCCCCCGTGGTGGACGGCCACAACGACCTCCCCTGGGCGATGCGCGAGCAGGCCGGGTACGACCTCGGCGCGCTCGACCTCGCCGCCGACCAGAGCGAGCGCCTGCACACCGACCTCGCCCGCCTCGCGGAGGGCGGGGTCGGCGCGCAGTTCTGGTCCGTCTACGTCCCCGCCTCGCTGGCCGGCGACCACGCGGTGAGCGCCACCCTGGAGCAGGTCGACTTCGTCCACGCGCTCGTCGAGCGCTACCCCGACCGGCTCCGCCTCGCCCGTACCGCCGCCGACATCGAGGCCGCCCGCGCCGAGGGCCGGATCGCCTCCCTGATGGGCGCCGAGGGCGGCCACTCCATCGACTGCTCGCTCGCCACCCTGCGCGCCCTGTACGAGCTGGGCGTCCGCTACCTGACGCTCACCCACAACGACAACGTGCCGTGGGCCGACTCCGCGACCGACAAGCCGGTGGCCGGCGGGCTGACCCGTTTCGGCGAGGAGGTCGTCCGGGAGATGAACCGGCTCGGCATGCTGGTCGACCTCTCCCACGTCTCCGCCGACACCATGCGGGACGCCCTGCGGGTCACCGAGGCGCCGGTGGTCTTCTCGCACTCCTCCGCCCGCGCGGTCTGCGACCACCCGCGTAACATCCCCGACGACGTGCTCGCCCAGCTGCCCGCCAACGGCGGCGTGGCGATGGCCACCTTCGTGCCCAAGTTCATCCTGCCCGCCGCCATCGAGTGGACCCTGGCCGCCGACGAGAACATGCGCGCCCACGGCTTCCACCCGCTGGACACCACCCCGCCCGCGATGGAGCGCCAGCGCGCCTTCGAGGCCGCCAACCCGCGCCCGATCGCCACCCCGGCCACCGTCGCCGACCACCTCGACCACATGCGCGAGGTCGCCGGCATCGACCACATCGGCATCGGCGGCGACTTCGACGGCACCGCCTTCCTGCCGGACGGCCTGGACTCGGTGGCCGGCTACCCCAACCTGGTCGCCGAACTCCTGCGCCGCCACTGGTCCGAGGCCGATCTGGCCAAGCTCACCTGGCACAACGCGGTGCGCGTCCTGCGCGACGCCGAGTCCGTCGCAGCCTCGCTGCGCACCAGCCGCCGGCCGTCCATCGCCACCATCGCCCAGCTGGACGCCTGACGCCTCAGCCCAGCAGCGGGATCTCGATGGCCGGGCACCTGTCCATCACCATGGCCAGCCCGGCCTCCCGCGTCCGCCGGTACGCGGCCTCGTCCACCACGCCCAGCTGGAACCAGACCGCCTTCGCCCCGACGGCCACCGCCTGATCGGCCACCTCCCCGGCGAGGTGGCTGTTCACGAACACGTCCACCACGTCGACCGGGAACGGGATCTCGGCGAGCGAGGCGTAGCCCTGCTCGCCGAGAACGGTCTCGGCCTTGGGGTGCACGGGCACGATCCGCTTGCCGTAGTTCTGGAGGACCCGGGCCACCCCGTACGCCGCCCGGGAGGTGTTGGTGGACAGGCCGACCACGGCCCAGGTGTCCCCGGTGCCGGTGAGGATCCCGCGGACCGTCGCTTCGTCGCCGTAGCTCGTCATGCCGGTACCAACGCCGCTGGGGGGCAGGGGATTCCGGTGCGGGTGCGGTGCGGGCTCAGACGTCGAAGGCTTCGAGCTTGACCAGGGCCGTCCCGTCGCCGTCGTAGACGGCCCGCAGACGGACGGTCATGGCCTGCCCGCCCGGGGGTTTCGCCTGCGGCCCGAGCGCGTCGCCGAAGTCCAGCCCCTTCGCGCCGTCGCCCGTCACGCGCACGCGGGGGAAGGCCGTGGTCAGGCGCTGGGCCAGCTCCTCGCGGGGCATCCGGAACTCGGCGAGGTAGCCGCGGTCCTGCCATCCGCCGTTGTCGGTGCAGTGGACCCCGGTGGCCTGGGCGGGCAGCTTCCCGCCCGCGAAGGCCATGACCTCCTCGCAGTCGGCGGCGCCGGGCCTTCCGTCCCAGCTGCTCACCGCCCATCCCGCGTAGCAGACGGGCGTGAGCACGGCGGCGGCGGCCACCGTGCCGACCAGCCACCTGTACGACCTGCGCATGAGCAACCCCCCGGTCCTCAGTGATGGGCGGACCGATTCTCACACGAAAGATTGAACGTGTTCAATCGGAGGGGGGAGGGCGCTCAGCTCGGGCGGCCGAGGGCGCGGTAGGTCCAGCCGGCGGCGCGCCAGGCGTCGGCGTCGAGGACGTTGCGGCCGTCCAGGAGGCGGCGCTCGGCGACCACGGCGCCGAGCTCGGCCGGGTCCAGCTCGCGGAACTCGGCCCACTCGGTGAGGTGGAGGACGACGTGGGCGCCCTCGGCGGCCTCCAGCGCCGAGTCGGCGTAGGCGAGCGAGGGGAACATCTTGCGGGCGTTGTCCACGGCCTTCGGGTCGTAGACGGTGACCTGGGCGCCCTGGAGCTGGATCTGGGCGGCCACGTTGAGGGCGGGGGAGTCCCGGATGTCGTCCGAGTTGGGCTTGAAGGCGGCGCCGAGGACGGCCACCCGGCGGCCCAGGAAGCCGCCGCCGCACTGCTCGCGGGCCAGCTCGACCATCCGCGAGCGGCGTCGCATGTTGATCGAGTCGACCTCGCGCAGGAAGGTCAGCGCCTGGTCGGCGCCGAGCTCGCCGGCCCGGGCCATGAACGCGCGGATGTCCTTGGGCAGGCAGCCACCGCCGAAGCCGAGGCCGGAGTTGAGGAACTTGCGGCCGATCCGCTCGTCGTGCCCCAGCGCGGTGGACAGCAGGGTGACGTCCGCGCCCGCCGCCTCGCAGACCTCGGCCATCGCGTTGATGAAGGAGATCTTGGTCGCCAGGAAGGAGTTGGCGGCCGCCTTGACCAGCTCGGCGGTCGCGTAGTCGGTGACCAGGAACGGCACCCCGGCCGCGATCGGCTCGGCGTACACCTCGCGCAGCAGCCGCTCGGCGTGCTCGCTCTGGGCGCCGACCACGATCCGGTCCGGCCGCAGGGTGTCCTGGACGGCGAAGCCCTCGCGCAGGAACTCCGGGTTCCAGGCGATCTCGGCGCCCTCGCCGACCGGCGCCAGCGCGGCCAGCCGCTCGGCCAGCCGGGCCGCCGAGCCGACCGGCACGGTGGACTTGCCGACCACCAGGGTCGGGCGGGTCAGGTGCGGCGCCAGCTCGTCGATCGCGGTGTCGACGTACGACATGTCGGCGGCGAACTCGCCCTTGCGCTGCGGGGTGTTGACGCAGACGAAGTGCACGTCGGCGAACTCGGCGACCTCCTGGACGGAGTTCGTGAAGCGCAGCCGTCCGGTCGAACCCTCGTGCCCGGCCACGTGCTTGAGCAGCAGCTCGGACAGTCCCGGCTCGTACATCGGGACCCGGCCGGCGGTGAGCATCGCGATCTTGTCGGGGTCGATGTCCAGGCCCAGCACCTCGAAGCCGAACTCGGCCATCGCGGCGGCGTGCGTGGCGCCGAGGTAGCCGGTGCCGATCACGGAGATGCGGAGGGTCACGGGTTCTCCCTGGAGGCGGACTCGACCGGTCTGGAAGCGGACCCGACCGGTACGGATGCCCCTGATGCTATCCGTCCTGCCAGGGCGCACGGGGATCGGCCGTGCGCCCGGGACGCTAGGCAGCCGCAGGTCGGAGCCCTAGGATCTCTACTGAACGGTAGTTAACCCCGGATTCGACGTCGATCGGACCGGTTCGATCGGACCGGATCCGCCTTCGCCGGACTTCGGTCACTGGACGACGAGGCAGGCATCATGGCGGGCAGCGCAGGGGCGGCTGACTTCGATCTCTTCCGTATCTCCGAGGAGCACGAGATGCTCCGTGAGGCGGTGCGTTCGCTGGCCGAGGCGAAGATCGCTCCGTTCGCGGCGGAGGTGGACGAGCAGGGGCGGTTCCCGCAGGAGGCGTTGGACGCGTTGCAGGGCAATGACCTGCATGCGGTGCACGTGCCGGAGGTGTACGGCGGTGCGGGTGCGGACGCGCTGGCGACGGTGATCGTGATCGAGGAGGTCGCGCGGGTGTGCGCGTCGTCGTCGTTGATCCCGGCGGTGAACAAGCTGGGGTCGTTGCCGGTGCAGCTGTCGGGTTCGGAGGAGCTGAAGGCGAAGTACCTGGGGGCGCTGGCCCGGGGTGAGGGGATGTTCTCGTACTGCCTGTCGGAGCCGGAGGCGGGTTCGGACGCGGCGGGGATGAAGACCCGGGCGGTGCGGGACGGGGACTTCTGGGTGCTGAACGGTGTGAAGCGGTGGATCACCAACGCGGGTGTGTCCGAGTTCTACACGGTGATGGCGGTGACGGATCCGGAGCTGCGGTCGAAGGGCATCTCGGCGTTCGTGGTGGAGAAGGGCGACGAGGGTGTGTCGTTCGGTGCTCCGGAGAAGAAGCTGGGGATCAAGGGGTCGCCGACGCGTGAGGTGTACTTCGACAACGTGCGGATCCCGGCGGACCGGATGATCGGTGCGGAGGGCAGCGGTTTCGCGACGGCGATGAGGACGCTGGACCACACCCGGGTGACGATCGCGGCGCAGGCGATCGGTATCGCGCAGGGCGCGCTGGACTACGCCA
>NZ_JBIWJF010000020.1:0-141158 GCF_044764985.1 Kitasatospora sp. NPDC093550 | reverse complement strand
CAGCACAGCCCACTCGGCATCCGAAAGCTCATGACGACGCACCATGCCCGACATGATCTCTCATCACTTGATCAGCTTTGAAGACGGGCCCTAGGGGCCCGGCCGGCGGACGCGGACCGGCCCGGTGCTCCGCGCGGGAGCACCGGGCCCGGGTCCTTCGTCCGACGGCCGGCCGGCGTCAGCCGAGCAGCCGCTTCAGCCGCTCGCCCGCGGCGCCCAGCACCGAGCGGGCGTCGGCCAGCTTGTCCGCGCTCACCCCGCCGTCGCGGGCCGCGTCGCGGACCTGGTCGCGGAAACGGTCGAGCAGCCGCTCCAGCTCACGGCCCGGGTCCCCGGCCGGGTCGGTGCGCGCCCACGGCGGCAGGTCGGCCGGGGCGGTGCTCCCGCCCCGCTCCCGGTCGTCCTCGTCCAGGTCGATCCGGGTCACGGTGATCCGCTCGCCCGTACCGGCCGGCTCCTCCGACGGCTGGCCCCAGCGGGCGGCGTCGGCCAGCCCGGACAGGCCCTTGGTCAGCTCGGCCAGGCCCTCGGCCAGCCCGGTCGGCCAGTCGCCCTTCGCGGCGTGCTCGCGCACCTGCTGCTCGACCCGGCGCTTGATCCGCAGCGCCTCCTGCTGCGCGGCGGTGCGGGAGGCCTTGGCCTGCTCGCGCAGCCGGCGGGCCTCCTCCTCGGCGGCCTTCGCCTTGGCCTTGGCGGCCTTCTCCTGCTCCCGGGCGCGCTTGGCCTGTTCCTTGGCCTGCCGCTTGAACTGGGCGAACTCCTCCTTGGCGCGCTGCCAGGAGTCGTTGTCGCCCCAGGGGCCCGCCCACGGGTCGCCCCCGTCCGCGGTGGCGCGGTCCGGCCGGGGGGCCTGCTTGGCGGCCTTCCACAGCTCCTCGCGCAGGTCCTTGGCGCTGTCCCGGACGTCCTCCCGGATCGCCCCGGCCAGCTGCGCCACGGAGTCCCGGATCTCCAGCTCCAGCTCGTCCAACTCGCTGTGCCGCGCTTCGAGTTCGGCGCGACCGGCGTCGGTCAGCCGGTAGACCTTGCGGCCGCCCTCGGTGCTGTGGGTGACCAGGCCCTCCTGCTCCAGCTTGGCCAGCCGCGGGTAGACCGTACCGGCCGAGGGCGCGTACAGGCCCTGGAAGCGCTCCTCCAGCAGGCGGATCACCTCGTAGCCGTGCCGCGGGGCTTCGTCCAGCAGCTTCAGCAGGTAGAGCCGGAGCCGGCCGTGGCCGAACACGGGGGTCATCTCAGGCCTCCTTGGTGAAGTCGGGCTTGCCGGGGGCGGCCGGGAGCTCCTTGGCCGGGCCCTCGTCCTCGGGCTCGGGGCGGCTCAGCACGGTGACCGCGCCGGAGACGGTGGTGACGTTGAGGCTGCCGCGGCCCTCGCCGAGCTGGCCGGAGAGCTTCTTGGCGCCCCAGGTGCCGCTCAGCTTGAGCTGCTCGAAGCTGCTGGAGATGTCGCCGCTGGTGGAGCCGGCCTCGACCTTGGCGTCGGCGCGGGAGGGGATCCGGACCACGACCGGGCCGCTGACGGTGGTGACCTTGACGTCGGCCGCGCCGTCGACGTCGAGGTCGAGGGTGACGGCGCCGGTGACGGCGTTCGCCTGGACCCGCTCGGCGGTGCCGGCGACCACGGTGAGCTGCCCGGAGACGCTGTTGACCCGGAGCCGGCCGCCGATCGACTGGGCGTCCACGTCGCCCGTGACGGTGTTGGCGTCGGTCCGGCCGGTCAGGCCGACCAGGGTGGTGTCGCCGTTGGCGCTCTGCACCGAGACGTTCCCGGCGATGCCGGAGACGGTGGCGTCGGCGGAGACGGTGCCGACCTTGACCTCGGCGTCGGCCGGGACGGTCAGGGTGATGCCGGCCACCCGCTTGCGCTTGAGCGAGCCGAAGAAGCTCTTGACCGAGCCGACCGACTTGAGCCAGTCGCCGAACTCGCCCCAGCTGTTGATGTCCTTGTAGGTGACCGTCAGCACGCCGTCCACCAGGGTCACGTGCAGCGGGTCGCCCTGCAGCTCGGTGATCTCCAGGCGGGCCGGGCCCTCGGCGGCCACCACGTTCACGGTGCCCTCGATGATCCGTACGTGCAGGGCGCGGACCGGCTCGTCCACCGTGGTCCTGCCGGGCTCCTCGATCGTCCACTGGCTCATCTCTGCCGCCTCCCGTCGCGGATCGCGATGTATCGCGTTCTCTGCTGAAGACGATATATCGCGTGCTGGGAAAAGCAAGCGTGCCCGACCCCGGTCCCGACCCCGATCCACCCCGGAGCCTTCCCCTACGGGACCCGGGCCCCGACACGGCGAGAGGCCCGGAAGGCAGCTGCCTTCCGGGCCTCTCGGGGGGCCGTCACCGGGTCACTCGTCGTCCTCGTCGTCGAGCCGGGCCAGCCAGGTGGCCAGCCGCTCGACCGGGATCTCGAAGTCCGGGTTGAGGTCGACGAACTCGCGCAGCCGCTCGGCCAGCCACTCGAAGGTGACCTCCTCCTCGCCGCGCCGGCTCTCCAGCTCCTCGATGCCTCGGTCGGTGAAGTACACGGTTCGCTCCGGTCCGATGGGGATTGACCTGGTCAGGATAGTCCGGGCCGCTCAGCCGTCGTTGCGCCAGTAGCTCAGCGACAGCTTGACCGCACCGCTGCTCTTGTTGCCCTGCTCGATCACCTTGGCGATCACGATGCCGCCGTTCTTCCGGTTGCGCAGGCAGAACAGCCGGCCCGGGGGCAGGTCGTCGAACTTCAGGTCCTTGGTGGGCTCCCGGTCGATCGCCGCCGAGCAGCTCTGCGGGGTGAGCGCGTTCTCCCGGCTGATGTAGGCGTCGGAACTGCTGTCCAGGTCGAAGCTGCCCATGCTGGTCGGGTCCAGGGCCCAGGTGGGGCTGCTGCTGTCCGGCACGACCTTGCCGGCGGAGAGGTCGAAGCTGTAGCTGTAGCTGGTCGCGTACAGCTCGGTGTCCTGGTAGACCACCGTGTAGACACTGTTGCGCGGCACGGTGGAACCGGCCGTCGGGCTCTTCGACGCGCCGCTGCTCCTACTCGGGGACGCCGTTGCCGAGGGGGAGGCCGCGTCGTCGTCGGCGCCGGTCGCGGTGGGCTTGGGCGGCCCGTTGGTCGTGGAGACCTGCTCGGAGCTGTTGGAGCCGGAGGACTTCGCTTTGCCGTCGTTCATCTTCTTCATCAGCACCACGCCGCCCGCGGTGCCGCCGACCGCCATCACCAGGGCGACGGTGAGCAGTACCTTCCAGGACACCCCGCCCTTGCGCTTGGGCTCCGGTTCGGGCGCCGGGGCGGCGGTCACCACCGGGCCGGGCGGCGGGGTGTCGAAGGACGGCGGCTCCGGCTGCAGCTGGACGGTGGGCGGCGAGGGCAGCACCGGGGCGGTCGGCGACTCGGTGGGCGGCTGCGGGGCGCCGTACGCGCCGAGCGGCGGCGGAGCGAAGCCCGGCGGGGGCGTCACCGGCTGCTGCGGCGGGTACCCGGTGGCGGCCGGGTGGACCGGGGCGGTCACCGGGTGGGTCGGTGCGGCGGCCGGCGGCGGGGGAGTGGTCGGGGCGGCGGGCATCGCGGGCACCGGGTTCGGCGGGGTGGCGGGCGCGGCCGGCAGCGGGGTGGGCGGGGTCTTGGGGAGGTCCGAGCGGCGGGTGATCTCGGTGTTGACCTCGCGCGGCAGCCAGTCGTCGCCGAACCGCAGCTGGCCGCCGACCTCAGGGTGGTTGCGGGCGACCTGGATGATCTCGGCGGGCGTGGGGCGGTCCTCGGGGCTCTTCGCCAGGCAGCGCTGGATCAGCTCGCGCAGGTCGGCCGGGACGGCCGACAGGTCGGCGTCCTCGTGCACCACCCGGTAGAGCACCGCGGTGTCCGGGCCGTCGCCGAACGGCGCGGTGCCGCCGGCCACGTACGCGGCCAGGGCGCCGAGCGCGAAGACGTCGGTGGCCGGGGTGACCGGACGGCCCTGGGCCTGCTCGGGGGACATGAAGGCGGGGGAGCCGATCCGGTAGCCGGTGCCGGTGAGCGCGGTGGCGTCGGCGGCCCGGGCGATGCCGAAGTCGATCACCCGCGGGCCGTCCCCGGCGACCAGCACGTTGGCGGGCTTGAGGTCGCGGTGGACCACCTCGACGCTGTGGATCGCCTGCAGGGCCTCGGCGATGCCGCCCATCAGCAGCAGCACGGTGCGCACCGGCAGCGCGCCGTTCTCGCGCACCACCTGCTGCAGGGACGGGCCCGGGACGTAGGCGGTGACCAGCCAGGGGGAGTCGGTGTCCAGCCCGCCGGAGTCGATCACCTGCGCGGTGTAGAGCCCGTGGATCCGCTGGGCGTTGCTGACCTCCTGGGCGAAGCGCCGACGGAACTCGCCGTCCTCGGCGAACTCCGGCCGCACCACCTTGAGCGCGACCGGGCGCCCGCCCGGGGTGTACGAGAGGTAGACCCGGCCCATGCCGCCGGCGCCGAGCCGGGCGAACAGGCGGTAGCCGCCGACCTCCTTGGGGTCGTCCGGAAGGAGTGGCTGGAAGACCGGCGGGAGCTTTCCGGCGTCCCGAGGCGTGTCGGCGGTCATGTGGTGATCCCCCTGGGAGAGCGGTGAGGCGGTACGGCCGGGTCGGCGGGCACGTGGACGGGCGCCGCGTCCGACTGGCTCGGCATAACCTATCGATCCGTCAGCTGGTCGTGCACCGCGGCTCCGGTTTGGTTGCAGACCTGGGACCTTGACATGGCTCGACGGTGAAACGGTTCTCCCGGAGAAACGAGGAGGCCCCCGCCCTCCCGGAGGGGAGGACGGGGGCCGGTGAGCCCGCGGGGCGTCAGAGCGAGTAGACCTCTTCGATCAGCGCCTGCTGCTCGGCGGCGTGCCGCTTGGCCGAGCCGACCGCCGGCGACGAGGCCGCCGTACGGGCCACGCGGCGCAGGCGGGCGTCGCCGCCGGTGCGGCCGATGACGACCTGCAGGTGGTCGACCAGGTTCATCGCGATGAACGGCCAGGCACCCTGGTTGGCCGGCTCCTCCTGCGCCCAGACGAACTGGACGTCGTCGCCGTAGCGGGCCAGCTCCTCCTGGAGCTCGGCCACCGGCAGCGGGTAGAGCCGCTCGACCCGGACGATCGCGGTGTCGGTGACACCGCGCTCGGCGCGGGCGGCCTCCAGGTCGTAGTAGAACTTGCCGGCGGTGATGACCACCTTGCGGACCTGCGCCGGGTCGACGGTGGTGTCGCCGATGACCGGGCGGAACGAGCCGGACAGGAACTCCTCGGTGGCACTCGCCGCGGCCTTCAGACGCAGCATCGACTTCGGGGTGAAGACGACCAGCGGCTTGTGGTGCGGGTTGTGCGCCTGCCAGCGCAGCAGGTGGAAGTAGTTCGACGGCAGGGTCGGCATCGCGACCGTCATGTTGTTCTGCGCGCACAGCTGGAGGAAGCGCTCCGGGCGGGCGGACGAGTGGTCCGGGCCCTGGCCCTCGTAGCCGTGCGGCAGCAGCAGGGTGACGCCGGAGTGCTGGCCCCACTTCTGCTCGGCGGAGGCGATGTACTCGTCCACCATGGTCTGCGCGCCGTTGACGAAGTCGCCGAACTGCGCCTCCCACATGACCAGCGCGTTCGGGCGGGTCAGCGAGTAGCCGTACTCGAAGCCCATGGCCGCGTACTCCGACAGCAGGCTGTCGTAGACGGTGTAGCGGGCCTGGTCCTCGGTCAGGTACTGCAGCGGGGTGTAGTCCTCGCCGGTCTTGCGGTCGATCAGGACGGCGTGCCGCTGGCCGAAGGTGCCGCGGCGGCTGTCCTGGCCGGCCAGGCGGACCGGGTGGCCCTCCATCAGCAGCGAGCCGATGGCGAGGGTCTCGCCCATCGCCCAGTCGATGGTGTTGTCCTCGACCGAGGCGGCCCGGCGCTGCAGCTGCGGCAGCAGGCGCGGGTGGACGGTCAGCCAGTCCGGGTGGTTGACCTGGGAGGCGGCGATCCGCTTGACCATCTCCTGGGAGATGCCGGTCTGGATGGAGACCGGGAAGTCGGCGACCGGCTTGCCGGCGGTGGCGTCGGCCGGCGCCTGGGCCGCGTCGCGGACCTCGGCGAAGACCTTCTCCAGCTGGCCCTGGAAGTCCTGGAGCGCCTGCTCGGCCTCTTCCATGGTGATGTCGCCGCGACCGATCAGGCCCTCGGTGTACAGCTTGCGCACCGAGCGCTTCTTGTCGATCAGGTCGTACATCAGCGGCTGGGTGAACGACGGGTTGTCGGCCTCGTTGTGACCGCGGCGGCGGTAGCAGATGAGGTCGATCACCACGTCCTTGTGGAACTCCTGGCGGAACTCGAAGGCGAGCCGCGCGACGCGGACCACGGCCTCCGGGTCGTCGCCGTTCACGTGGAAGATCGGGGCCTCGATCATGCGGGCCACGTCGGTGCAGTACATCGAGGAGCGCGAGGACGCCGGGGCGGCGGTGAAGCCGACCTGGTTGTTCACCACGACGTGCACGGTGCCGCCGGTGCGGTAGCCGCGCAGCTGCGACATGTTCAGGGTCTCCGCGACGACGCCCTGGCCGGCGAAGGCCGCGTCACCGTGGATCTGGATCGGCAGCACCGGGAAGGTGGTGCCGCCCTGGTCCAGGATGTCCTGCTTGGCGCGGGCGATGCCCTCGACGACCGGGTCCACGGCCTCCAGGTGGGAGGGGTTCGCGGCGAGCGAGACCTTGATGGTCTCGCCGTCCAGGCCGGTGAAGGTGCCCTCGGCGCCCAGGTGGTACTTGACGTCGCCGGAGCCGTGCATCGACTTCGGGTCGAGGTTGCCCTCGAACTCGCCGAAGATCTTGCCGTACGGCTTGCCGACGATGTTGGCCAGCACGTTCAGGCGGCCGCGGTGGGCCATGCCGATGACGGCCTCGTCGAGGCGGTGCTCGGCGGCGGCGTCGATGGTGGCGTCCAGCAGCGGGATGAGCGACTCGCCGCCCTCCAGCGAGAACCGCTTCTGCCCGACGTACTTGGTCTGCAGGAAGGTCTCGAAGGCCTCGGCCGAGTTCAGGCGGCGGAGGATCCGCAGCTGCTCCTCGCGCTCCGGCTTGGTGTACGGCTTCTCCAGGCGCTCCTGCAGCCACTTGCGCTGCTTCGGGTCCTGGATGTGCATGTACTCGATGCCGACGGTGCGGCAGTAGGTGTTGCGCAGCAGGCCGAGGATGTCGCGGAGCTTCATCATCTTCTGGCCGCCGAAGCCGCCGACCGCGAACTCGCGCTCCAGGTCCCACAGGGTGAGGCCGTGCTGGACGACGTCCAGGTCGGGGTGCTTGCGCTGCTTGTACTCCAGCGGGTCGGTGTCGGCCATCAGGTGGCCGCGCACGCGGTACGCGTGGATGAGCTCCATGACGCGGGCGGTCTTGTTGACCTCGTCGTCGTGGGTGGTGGCGACGTCGGTGGCCCAGCGGACCGGCTCGTACGGGATCCGCAGCGACTCGAAGATCTCGTCGTAGAAGCCGTTCTCGCCGAGCAGCAGGCGGTGGATCTCGCGCAGGAACTCGCCGGACGCCGCGCCCTGGATGACGCGGTGGTCGTAGGTCGAGGTCAGCGTCATGATCTTGGAGACGCCCAGGCGGGCCAGGGTCTCCGGGGCGGAGCCCTGGAACTCGGCCGGGTACTCCATGGCGCCGACGCCGACGATGGTGCCCTGGTTCTGCATCAGGCGCGGCACGGAGTGCACGGTGCCGATGCCGCCGGGGTTGGTCAGCGAGACCGTGACGCCGGTGAAGTCGTCCATGGTCAGCTTGTTGGCGCGAGCCCGGCGGACGATGTCCTCGTAGGCCTGCCAGAAGCCGAAGAAGTCGAGGGTCTCGGCCTTCTTGATGGCCGCGACGACGAGCTGGCGGTCACCGTTCGGCTTGACCAGGTCGATGGCCAGGCCGAGGTTGACGTGCTCCGGCTTGACCAGGAAGGCCTTGCCGTCCTCCACCTTGTAGCTGTGGTTCATGCCCGGGGCGGCCTTGATGGCCTGGACCAGGGCGTAACCGATCAGGTGGGTGAAGGAGACCTTGCCGCCGCGGGCGCGCTGCAGGTGGTTGTTGATGACGATGCGGTTGTCGATCAACAGCTTCGCCGGGACGGCGCGGACCGAGGTCGCGGTCGGCACCTCCAGCGAGGCGTCCATGTTGCTGGCGACGGCCTTCGCCGGGCCGCGCAGCTGGACCAGCTCGGGGCCGGCCGGAGCGGCGGGCGCGGCCGGGGCCGGAGCGGCGGCCTTCGGGGCCGGGGGCGCGGCGGGCGCGGCGGCGAGCGGGGCCGGGGCGGCCGGGGCCGCCGGGACGGCAGCCGGGGCCGGAGCGGCCGGGGCTGCCGGGGCCGGAGCGGCGGCGGGCGCGGGGGCAGCGGCAGGGGTCGGCGTGGAGCCGGCCTGGGTCGCGGCCTGGGTCACTGGGGTCACCTCGGTACCGGGCTTGTAGTCGGCGAAAAAGTCCCACCAGGCTCGGTCGACCGAGTTCGGGTCCTGGAGGTACTGCTGGTAGATCTCGTCGACGAGCCACTCATTGGGGCCGAAGCCAGTGGAACTTGCCGAGCTGTTGGGGGTTTCAGGGGACTGTGGCGACACGGCGGCAACCGCCCTCTTCCGCTTCCTTTTGGGATGTTTGGACAGCGGGGATTAAGGCTACGCCCCTGACCAGTGATCGCGCAGTCCCCGGGGGCCAGGCGTCGTCCAGATCACAGTCCTGACCTGCACTTTGGCCGAAAAAGTACGTTAGAAAGCCGTATCTGAGGGGAACCGACCGGCCCTGAGCGTGGCCCATATGCGGACCAAAGCGGACAAACCCCTACGGAAATCTTCTAATGATCTTCGTATGCGTCTGTGTCGGATCTGTGACAAATGTCCCGGCCGTCGCCCAGGCGCTGCCCCGGCAGCCGCACCTCGATCCGGCAGCCGCGCGGCGACTCGGCCACCGCGATCCGCCCGCCGTGCAGGTCCACCGCCCAGCGGGCGATGGCCAGGCCGAGGCCGGTGCCGCCGTCCGAGCCCGGACCGGAGGCCGTCGCGGTGCCGCTGCGGCTGAACCGCTCGAAGACCCGGGTGCGGTCGGCGAGCGGGATGCCGGGGCCCTCGTCCTGGACCTCCAGCAACAGCCCGCCGTCCTCGCCGTCGGGCCGGGCGCGCACCGTCACGGTGCCGCCGGGCGGGGAGTGCTTGCAGGCGTTGTCGACCAGGTTGGCGACCACCTGGTGGAGCCGTTCCGGGTCCGCCACGCCGGTCAGGCCGGCCGGGCTGACCTCCAGGGCCAGTCGGACGTCCCCGCGCCGGGAGAAGGCCCCGCCGGCCGTCGCGCCGTCCACCGTGACCCCGCGCAGCACGCCGTCCAGGAACTCGCGGACCTCGAAGGGCCGGGCGTCCAGGTCGACCACGCCGTCGTCGATCTTGGAGAGGTCGAGCAGGTGGGTGACCAGGCGGCCGAGCCGCTCGGTCTGCTCCAGGGCCGCCCCCAGCGTCGCCGGGTTGGGCTGGACGACGCCGTCGACCACGTTCTCCAGGACGGCGCGCAGCGCGGCGATCGGCGTGCGCAGCTCGTGCGAGACGTTGGCGACCAGCTCGCGGCGGTGCTGGTCGGCGGCTTCCAGGTCGGCGGCCATCGCGTTGAAGGCGGCGGCCAGCTCGCCGATCTCGTCGCGCGAGCTCACCTCGACCCGGCGGCTGTAGTCACCGGAGGCCATCGCCCTGGCGGCCTCGGTCATCTCGCGCAGGGGGGCGGTCAGCCCGTGCGCGAGGAACTGCATGAACAGCAGCGAGGCGATCATGGAGAAGACCATGATGATCCGGATCTGGGTCTCGGACCGGATCGCCACGACCACCATCCCGGTGGCCAGGAACACGGAGACGATCACGAGCAGGGCGAGTTTGCCCTTGATCGAGCGGACCGGGTCGAGCGGCCGGATGTCGGTCCAGACCCGGTGGGCGGCACGGGCGACGAGGGTCTGCGGCCGTGCGCGGTCGGGTTCCCCGTTGCGTTGCTGTGGAAAGGTCATCGGTCCCTGTGGTCCCCGTGTGGTGGACGGCGTCGTTCGGGACGAGGGCCCCCCGGTGGCCCGTCGCCCGAGGTCCGCCGTCAGGAGAGCGGGGCCTCCAGCGCGTACCCGACACCGTGCACGGTGCGGATCCAGCTGGCGCCGATCTTCCGGCGCAGCGCCTTGACGTGGCTGTCCACGGTGCGGGTGCCGGAGGCGTCGGTCCAGTCCCAGACCTCGGCCAGCAGCTGCTCGCGGGTGAGCACCGCGCGCGGCTGGGCGGCCAGGCAGGCGAGCAGGTCGAACTCGGTCGGCGTCAGGTGGACGTCGCCCGAGGCCAGCCGGACCCGGCGCTGCACGTGGTCGATCTCCAGTTCGCCGAAGCGCAGGCTGCCGAGCGCGGGCGTCCGGGCGGCCTGCTGGGCGCGCTCGACGCGGCGCAGCAGCACGTTGACCCGGGCGGCCAGTTCGCGCATGGAGAACGGCTTGGTCATGTAGTCGTCCGCACCGACGCCGAGGCCGACCAGCAGGTCCGTCTCGTCGTCGCGGGCGGTCAGCATCAGCACCGGTACCGGGCGTTGGGCCTGGATCCGGCGGCACACCTCCAGGCCGTCGAAGCCGGGCAGCATGATGTCGAGGACGACGAGGTCCGGCTGCCAGGTGTGGAAGCCGTCGACCGCGCCGGGGCCGTCGTGGGCCACGGCGACCTTGAAGCCCTCCGCGCCCAGTCGGGCCGCGATCGACTCGGCGATCGTGGGCTCGTCCTCCACCACCAGCACTCTGCGCTGGCTGCTCACCGCTCCGCCGGCGTTGTGGTTGTCCTGCTGAATTTCTGTCACGGTCACGCCACCGCCCCCAGGGCTGCGGGCCGGCCACCTGTGGGGATGGCGGGGCTCCGCTCGTAGTCTTGTTCCGTCGTGGACTGTGCCGGGTCCGCCGTCCCGTCGCGCGATCGGGAGGCGAGGACGGATTGGTCGGCCGCCCACTTCTCCCGCGCACTTCGCAGCGTACGGACAGCGGATGCTTTCCGGCAGGTGGACCGGACGTTTCCGGCCCGTGGGCCGGCTGTTCGAGCCGCCCGCGGACCCACTGCACGAGTGGGCACGGACCGGTACCTTACCCGGCGAATTTTCACCGCGTAACGGTACGTATGCAGTCGACTTGACGCCAAGTCGCCGGTCAGAGGCCCTACTGACAGGTCAATGGGAAGAAGGTCTGGACCAATATCGGGAATCCTGCGGTCCGCTACGTCGACGGTCTTCACGGGCTTTTCCCAGCTGTCTCCCAGAACCTCGACGTACCGTGGGCACGACAACACCCGTTCGGGCGGAACCCGTGGTGCGTGCCGGTGCGTCGGGCACCGGGCGGGGGCCGGTGGCCGCGGTGTGGAGCGGAGGCGGCATGGCGGGACTGCGGCGGGCCCCCGACGGGCGCGCGCCCGCGGGAGTGCCGTACGGAATGCTCCGCCACGGGCTGCGTTCCGGTGTCGCGCAATGGCTGCTGGACCGGGTGCCGACGCCCCGGCGCAATCCCTTCACGCTCGGATACCTCGCCGTCGTGGGCGCCACCACGACCTTCGCGAAATTCGCGGACCCGGAACTCGTGCAGCGCTTGCAGGAGGCTTCCAGTTCCGACGGGCACAACCTGCTGCAGCACCCGCTGCGGGCCCTGGTCCTGAGTGGTTTCTGGGTGGCCGGTGAGGTGTGGATGCCCTACCTGTGGGGATTCGCCTTCACCCTCGCGCCGCTGGAGCGCAAGGTCGGGCCCGCCAGGGCCGCGGCCGTCTTCGCGGTCGGCCACGTCGCGGCCACGCTGCTCTCCCAGGGCGTGGTGATCACGGCCGTCGGGGCCGGGCGGATGGCGCCCGAGGTGATGGACCACCTGGACATCGGGGTCAGCTACGGCGTGCTCGCCTGTCTGGGCGCGGTGGCCGGACTGCTCTCCTGGCGCGGGCGGCTGCTGGCGCTGGGCGGTGCCGGGGCGATGATCGCCGGGCAGATCGCCTCCGACGAGGACGTGGTCACCGCGGTGGGGCACCCCGCGGCGGTGCTCGCCGGGGTCGCGCTGTGGCGCTGGCTGCGCCGGGTCGAGCGGCGCCCGCCCCGGCCGCGTCCGGCCGCGGCGACGGCCGGCGGGGCCGCGCCGGCGCGCGTGCGGACCGCGCGCTGAGGACTTCCCGGGGCCCGTGCGGTGTTCCCCCGACGCTCTTTTGACGGCGCCGCCCGAGGCGTTCCCCGGCCGGATCCTGTTCGCTCACGGCGAACCAAGTCGCGGGAACATTCGGTGCCCGTCAAGCCTTAGTCAGGTCGACTCAAGTTCACTGACTGGGGAGAGATCATGGCATCGACGTCCACACCGCTCACCCTGCCCGTGCTGCCGCTCGACGACGAGGTCGTCCTGCCGGGCATGGTCGTACCGCTGGACCTCAAGGACACCGAGGTGCGCGCCGCGGTCGAGGCCGCCCGTGCCGCGGCCGCCGGCGGCGGCAAGCCGCAGGTCCTGCTGGTCCCGCGGGTGGACGGCTCGTACGCGGCGGTCGGCACGCTGGCCACCGTGGAGCAGGTCGGCCGGCTGGCTGACGGCGACCCGGCGGCGCTGGTGCGCGCCGTGCGCCGGGTCCGGATCGGGGTCGGCACCACCGGCCCCGGCGCCGCCCTCTGGGTGGAGACCACGCCCTTCAAGGAGTCCTCGGTCGGCATGCCGGTGGCCGGCCGGGCCGCCGAGCTGGTCAGGGAGTACAAGGCGCTGTCCACCCAGTGGCTGCGCAAGCGCGGCGCCTGGCAGATCGTGGACCGGGTCGCCCAGATCGAGGGCGTCGGCGAGCTCGCCGACAACATCGGCTACGCGCCCTTCGCCACCGCCGAGCAGAAGCTCAAGGTGCTGCTGGAGGCCGACCAGGTCGCCCGCCTGGAGTACGCGCTGACGCTGCTGCGCGACCACCTCGCCGAGGAGGAGGTCAACGACACCATCCGCAAGGACGTCGAGGAGGGCGTGGCCAAGCAGCAGAAGGAGTTCCTGCTCCGCCGCCAGCTGGAGGCCGTCCGCAAGGAGCTGGCCGAGCTGAACGGGGACCCGGCCGACGAGGAGGGCGACTACCGCGCCCGGGTCGAGGCCGCGGACCTTCCGGAGAAGGTCCGCGAGGCCGCGCTCAAGGAGGTCGACAAGCTGGAGCGGGCCTCCGACCAGTCGCCCGAGGGCTCCTGGATCCGCACCTGGCTGGACACCGTCCTGGAGCTGCCCTGGAGCGAGCGCACCGAGGACGCGTACGACATCGCCGGCGCCCGCGCGGTGCTGGACGCCGACCACGCCGGCCTGGCCGACGTGAAGGACCGCATCGTCGAGTACCTGGCCGTCCGCAAGCGCCGGGCCGACCGGGGGCTCGGCCTGGTGGGCGGCCGCCGCGGGGGAGCGGTGCTCGCCCTGGTCGGCCCGCCCGGCGTCGGCAAGACCTCGCTCGGCGAGTCGGTGGCCCGCGCCATGGGCCGCAGCTTCGTCCGGGTCGCGCTCGGCGGCGTCCGGGACGAGGCCGAGATCCGCGGCCACCGGCGCACCTACGTCGGCGCGCAGCCGGGCCGCCTGGTCCGGGCGATCAAGGAGGCCGGCTCGATGAACCCGGTGGTCCTGCTCGACGAGATCGACAAGGTCGGCTCCGACTACCGCGGCGACCCGGCCGCCGCCCTGCTGGAGGTGCTGGACCCGGCGCAGAACCACACCTTCAGGGACCACTACCTGGAGGTCGAGCTCGACCTCTCCGACGTCGTCTTCCTCGCCACCGCCAACGTGCTGGAGGCCATCCCCGAGCCGCTGCTCGACCGGATGGAGCTGGTCCGGCTGGACGGCTACACCGAGGACGAGAAGGTCGTCATCGCCCGTGACCACCTGCTCCCGCGCCAGCTGGAGAAGGCCGGCCTCGGCGGCGAGCAGGTCAGCGTGGACGAGACGGCGCTGCGCCGGCTCGCCGGGGAGTACACCCGCGAGGCGGGCGTGCGGAACCTGGAGCGCTCGATCGCCCGGGTGCTGCGCAAGATCGCCGCACAGGCCGAGCTGGGCGAGCGCGAGCTGCCCGCCGCGGTCGGCGCGGAGGACCTGCGCGCCCTGATCGGCAGGCCGCACCACGTGCCGGAGGCCGCCCAGGAGCCGGCCGAGCGCCGCACCGCCGTCCCCGGCGTGGCCACCGGCCTCGCGGTGACCGGCGCCGGCGGCGACGTCCTCTACATCGAGGCCTCGCTGGCCGACGCCGAGACCGGCGGCACCGGGCTGACCCTCACCGGGCAGCTGGGCGACGTGATGAAGGAGTCCGCGCACATCGCGCTCTCCTACCTGCGCTCGCGCGGCGCCGAGCTGGAACTGCCGGTCACCTCGCTGCGCGACCGCGGCGTGCACCTGCACGTCCCGGCCGGAGCCGTCCCCAAGGACGGGCCGAGCGCCGGCATCACCATGACCACGGCGCTGGCCTCGCTGCTCTCCGGCCGCAAGGTGCGCACCGACGTGGCGATGACGGGCGAGGTGTCGCTGACCGGGCGGGTGCTGCCGATCGGCGGGGTGAAGCAGAAGCTGCTCGCCGCCGACCGGGCCGGGATCACCACGGTGATCATCCCCAAGCGCAACGAGGCCGACCTGGACGACGTCCCGGCCGAGGTGCTGGAGCGGCTCACCGTCCACCCGGTGGCGGACGTCCGCGAGGTGCTGGAGCTGGCGCTGGAGCCGGCCGAGGTGCTGGTCGCCGCCGCCTGAGCGGTGATCCGGTGATCTGAGGGGCCGACGGCATCTCCGCGTGCGAGACTGCGGAGGTGCCGTCCCCCACGCAGCGCGCCCTGGCCCGGGTGCCGGACCGGCTGCGCCCCTTCCTGGTGCGCCACCGCCGGCTGGTGAAGTTCCTGCTGGTCGGGGGCACCTGCTTCGTGCTCACCGTGGTGGTCAACCTCCAGCTCAAGTTCACCGTGCTGCAGCACAAGCCGGTGGTCGCGCTGACCGTCGCGACCGTGATCGCCACCGCCGTCTCCTACGTGCTGAACCGCCGCTGGGCCTTCCGGGCCGGCGGCCGTCAGCGTGAGGCCCTGCTGTTCTTCCTGGTCAGCGCGGTGGCGATCGGCGTCAACGACCTGCCGCTGGTGATCTCCCGCTACCTCCTGGACCTGCGCGAGCCGTACGTCAGCTCCGTCGTCCAGGAGGTCGCCGACTTCGTGAGCGGCATGGTCGTCGGCACCTTCGTGGCGATGCTGTTCCGCTTCTGGGCGATGCAGCGGTGGGTCTTCACCCGGCTCGCCGAGCGCCCCGCCGCCGAGCCCGAGCCCGAGCCCGAGCCCGAGCCCGAGCCCGAGCCCGCGCCGGCCCGGACGGCGGCGTCGGAGTCCGGCTGCACCGCCGCCGACGTCCCGCAGGACGCGCCGTGAAGGGCGAGGTGAGCCGGATGCTGGAGCCGGACGCCCCGCGGACCGGGCCGGCCAGCCAGCAGGGCATGCGCCGGGCCAATCTGGCCCTGGTCCTGGGGGTGATCGCGAGCGGCCCGCGCTCGCGCGCCGAGGTCGCCGCCGAGACCGGGCTGACCAGGGCCGCGGTCTCCTCGCTCACCGAACAGCTGATCGCCGGCGGCCTGGTGGTCGAGGCCGGCCCCGCCACCCCCAGCGGCAAGGTCGGCCGCCCCGGAACCGCGCTCGGACTCAACCCGCTCGGGCCCGGCGGCCTCGGCGCCGAGATCGGTGTCCGGCACCTCGGCGCCTGCGTGGTCGACCTGCGCGGCGAGGTCCGCGCCGTCCGCCGCCAGGAGATCTCCAACCACGGCCGGGCCCCCGCCGCCGTCATGGCCGACCTCGCCGCGCTGCTGCGCTCCGCCGTCGCCGAGGCCGGCGTCCGCCCCGCCGGGCTCACCCTGGCCGTGCCCGGGCTGGTCGGCGACGCCGGCGCGGTGCTGCAGCGGGCCGCCAACCTCGGCTGGCAGGACGTCCCGCTGGCCGCCGAACTGCGTGCGGCGCTGCGCCCGGCCGCGGACGGCCTGGCCGAACTCCCGGTCGAGGCCGACAACGAGGCCAACCTCGGCGGCCTCGCCGAGCGCTGGCTGGGCGAGGGGCCCGAGGACTTCCTGTACGTCTCCGCCGAGGCCGGCGTCGGCTCGGCGATCGTGGTCGGCGGCCGGCTGCTGCGCGGCGCGCGCGGCTACGCGGGCGAGTTCGGCCACGTGCCGGTCCGCCCCGACGGCCCCCGCTGCGCCTGCGGCGCGCGCGGCTGCCTGGAGCAGTACGCGGGCGAGGCGGCGGTCCTGCGGGCGGCCGGCCTGACCGGCCACCGGGGCGACTGGGTGGCCCTGCTCGCCGACCGCGCCGCCGCCGGGGAGCAGCGGGCCCGCGCGGCGCTGGCCGGGGCCGGGTCCGCCCTCGGCATCGCGGCCGCCGGAGCGGTCAACCTGCTGGACCCGGCGGAGGTGGTGCTGGGCGGCGGCTACGCCCGGCTGGCGCCCTGGCTGCTGCCCGCCATGCGCGCCGAACTGGCCGCCCGGGTCACCGTCCGGCCGTGGTCGGAGGACCGGCTGACCGTCTCCCGGCTGGGCCGCCGCGGCCCGCTGCTGGGCGCCGCGGTGGGTGTCGTCCGCGCCGTCGTCGCCGACCCGGGCCTGCTCGCGGTCGGCTGATCCGCCCGGAGCGTGCCCGAGCCCCCGGCCGGTGGGCCGGGGGCTCGGGCCTGTCTCTCGGATCCCGTCGGATCAGGCCTCGACGGCGGCGGGCTCGCGCTCCTCGGGGCGGGAGCCGCGCAGGACGGCCAGGAAGGCCGCGCCGATGCCGACCAGCGCCCAGATCACCAGGACCAGGATCGGCATCCCCAGGTTGGTCGAGCCGAAGTAGGCGATCGACTTGGTCGCGGAGGTGCCGGCCCCGTTCGGGATGACCGAGCCGATGGCCCGCCAGAACGGCGGCATCATCGGCGCCGGGTAGACCCCGCCCGCGCTGGGGTTGCCCAGGACGACGAAGACCAGCACCGCGAGGCCGATGCCGATGATCCCGAACAGGCACTGCAGCGCCATGGTGAAGGCGCCGACCGAGAAGACCACCAGGGCGCCGACGGCGGTCAGCGAGAGGATCGAGCCCGGCAGCGCGTCCAGCACCGGCCCGGCGATGATCGTGCCGCCGAGGCCCGCCGCGACGGAGTAGAGGGCCAGGACGCCCAGGCGGATCAGCAGGCGGTGGCCGTTGGCCGGCTTGGAGCCGGCGCTGATGCCGAGGATCGAGGCGACCAGGTAGCCGCCGACGCACCAGCCGATCACCAGGTAGAAGGAGGACAGGCCGTTGGTGTCGCCCTTGGCGAGCGGCACGACGTCCTCGACCCGGACGGTGCGGCCCTGGGACTTGTCGATCGCACTGGTGATGCTCTCGGCGGCCTTGGCGGCGGACGGGCCGCGGGCGCCGCCGACCAGCAGGGTGTCCTCGGTGCCGGACGGGTTCACGACCCAGGCGGCGTAGATCTTCTGGTCCTTGATCTGCGCGGTGGCCGTTTCGGCGTCCGGCGCGGTGACGGCCTTGACGGCGTCGTCCGGGACCGCCTCCAGCGCTCCGACCAGCTTGGGGGCGACCTGCGGCGGGGCGACGACCGCGATGGAGAGGTTGTGCGGGGCGGGCTTGTGCAGCGCCCCGATGTAGGAGGTGATGAAGCCGAGTTGGAGCAGCAGCACTCCGATCACGAGCAGTGCCGCGCGCGGGGTGACCGCGCTCTTCAGTTCCGCGACGAAACCCTGCCCCGGGGCTGACATCCACATCTCCTTGCGTATCGGGGAAAAACGGATCTTCCAGAACCCGATACTTCATACCATGAAGTAGTTGGTTCGTCGTACCCCCGCGCCGGGTCCGGGCCGGGTCCGGGCCGGGTCCGCTGCGCGATACTGACGCGGTGAGCGACGAGGAAGCCCTGGTGGCGGTGGAGCGCGAGGTCGCGCTGATGTTCCGGCGGGGCCGGGCCAGAGTGGCGGAACTCTCACGCCGGGTGCACCCCGGACTGGAGGGCATGGCGTACAGCATGCTCGGCTACATCGAGCAGGCCGGGCAGGTCCGGGTGACCGACGTGGGCGTGCACTTCGCGGTGGGCAAGGCGACGGTCAGCCGGCAGATCCGGGCGCTGGAGGAGCTCGGGCTGGTGGCCCGGGAGGCGGACCCGCTGGACCGCCGGGCCGCACTGGTGTCGCTGACCGAGGACGGGCGGCGGCGCTACCTGGCCGCCCGGGACGTCCGGATGCGGCGGGTGCGCGAGGTGATGGACGACTGGTCGCAGGACGACAAGGTCCGGTTCGCGGAGCTGCTGCGCCGCTTCAACGACGTGCTGGGGGATCCGCCGCCGGAGTCCTCCGACTGACCCGGGCGACGGCGGGGCGGGCTTTACTTTCCCTTGAAGAAAGTTGCCTAATTCAACCATCTTGTCTTATGGTTGCTTAAGGCAACGAACTTTCATGATGCGCGTATCCCGCACGCCGGCGCCGAAGGACCCAGATGACCGTGACCACCGAGGCCGCGAGCGGCACCGCCGCCGCCGTCGACACCCGACAGATGACGCACCGGCAGGTGATGGAGGCCCTCTCCGGCCTGCTGCTCGGCCTCTTCGTGGCCGTGCTCTCCTCGACCGTCGTCTCCAACGCCCTGCCGCACATCCTGGCCGACCTGCACGGCGGCCAGTCCGCCTACACCTGGGTGATCACCGCGGCCCTGCTCACCCTGACCGCCTCCACCCCGATCTGGGGCAAGCTCTCCGATCTCGCCAGCAAGAAGGTGCTGCTGCAGATCGCCCTGCTGATCTACATCGCGACCTCCGCGCTGGCCGGCCTCTCGCAGAACACCGGTGAGCTGATCGCCTGCCGCGCGCTGCAGGGCATCGGCGCCGGCGGTGTCGTCGCGCTGGGCCAGATCTGCCTGGCCGCGATGGTCCCGCCGCGCGAGCGCGGCCGGTACAGCGGCTACTTCGGCGCGGTCTTCGCGCTCGCCACCATCGGCGGCCCGCTGATCGGCGGCGTCATCGTGGACACCTCCTGGCTGGGCTGGCGCTGGTGCTTCTACGTCGGCATCCCGTTCGCGCTGGCCGCGATCGTGGTCGTGCAGCGGACCCTCAAGCTGCCGGTGGTCAAGCGCAAGGCGAAGATCGACTACCTGGGCGCGCTGGTCATCACCGCCTCGGTCAGCCTGCTGATGATCTGGATCACGCTGGCCGGCAAGAACTACGCCTGGCTGTCCTGGCAGACCGCGGCCATGGTCGGCGGCGGCCTGCTGCTGGGCGCGCTGGCCGTCGTGGTCGAGCGCCGCGCCGCCGAGCCGATCATCCCGCCGGACCTCTTCAAGTACCGCACCGTCACCCTGTCCGCCCTGGCCAGCGTGCTGGTCGGCGTCGGGATGTACGGCGCGACCACCTTCCTCAGCCAGTACTTCCAGCTGGCCCGGGCCAAGTCCCCGACCATGGCCGGGCTGATGACCCTGCCGATGATCCTCGGCCTGGCGGTCTCCTCCGCGGTGGCCGGCCGACTGATCACCAAGTACGGCAAGTGGAAGGCCTACCTGGTGGCCGGCACCGCGCTGCTCGCGGTCGGCTTCGGCCTGCTGGGCACCGCCCGGGCCGACACGGACTACGTGCTGCTCTCCGCCTACATGGCGATCACCGGCATCGGCCTCGGCCTGACCAGCCAGAACCTGGTGCTCGCGGTGCAGAACACGGTGCCCCGGCACGAGCTCGGCGCGGCCAGCTCGGTGGTCACCTTCTTCCGCACCATGGGCGGCGCGATGGGCGTCTCCGCGCTCGGCGCGCTGATGACCGACAAGGTCGGCCACTACCTGGCCGAGAACCTGGCCGCCGCGCACGTCCCGGCCGGGCCTGCGGCGGCCGGCGGCGGCATCCCGGACCTGCACAAGCTGCCGGCCCCGATCGTCCCGCTGGTCACCGACGCCTTCGGCCACGGCGTGGGCACCGTCTTCCTGTGGGCCGCGCCGTTCGCCGCCCTGGCCTTCGTCACCGTGCTGTTCATCCGGGAGACCGTGCTGAAGACCACCCAGGAGAACTGACCGGGACGGGCCGCGGGCGGGCCGGGACACGCGAACGGGCCGGGGAGTGTGGAGACACTCCCCGGCCCGTTCCGGCGTCGCGCGGCGGTCAGTGGCCGGCGATCAGCATCAGTCCGTAGCCGACGGCCGCGGCGCAGACCGCGAAGCAGGCGTACGCGCCGACCAGGGCCAGCCTGCCGCCCGAGGCCGGGGCGGTCCCGGCCTCGCGGGCGGTGCTCAGCGCGGCCTCGCGGCGGGACAGCGCCAGGATGCCGAGCGCGAACACGGCGACCACGGCGACGGTGATGCCGAAGCTGAAGCCGGCGGTCTGCGCCAGGGCGTTCCACTTGATGTGCATGGTGAGTGCTCCTCAGCCGGCGGCGCTCAGGCCGCGACCGTGGTCGAGGCGGGGGTGGGGACGTTCGCGGTGACGGTCGGCGCCACCTCGACCGGGGTGACGTCGTTGACGTTGTCCGCGCCCACCGGCTGGCGGCGGGAGATCAGCCACATCGCGCCCGAACCGGCCACCAGCACGGCACCGACCAGGACGACGCCCCAGGTGCCCTGCTCGGCCAGCAGGGCCGCGCCGCCGGACACCAGCGCGGCGGCCGGCAGGGTCAGGCCCCAGGTGTAGACCATGCGGCGGACCAGGCTCCAGCGCAGCTCGCCCTTCGGGCCGCCGAGGCCGGCGCCCATGATGCCGCCCGAGCAGACCTGGGTGGTGGAGAGGCCGAAGCCCATGTGCGAGGAGGTCAGGATGACGGTCGCGGCGGCCGACTCGGAGGCGAAGCCCTGCGGCGGACGGATGTCGGCCAGGCCCTTGCCCATCGAGCGGATGATCCGCCAGCCGCCCATGTAGGTGCCCAGCGCGATCGCGGCACCCGCGGAGACGATCACCCAGGTGGGGGGCAGCGCGCCGTGCGGCAGGGCGCCGACCGAGACCAGGGTCAGGGTGATGATGCCCATGGTCTTCTGGGCGTCGTTGGTGCCGTGCGCCAGCGAGATCAGCGAGGACGAGAAGATCTGGCCGGTCTTGAAGCCCTTCTCGGTGACGGCGGCGTCGCCCTTGCGGGTGATCGCGTAGGCCAGCTTGGTGGCGCCCCAGGAGGCGAGGCCGGCGACGAACGGCGAGGCGACCGCCGGGATGATGATCTTGGTGACCACGGTGTCGAAGTTGACGCCGTTCATGCCGACACCGACGATCGTGGCGCCGATCAGGCCGCCGTACAGCGCGTGCGAGGAGCTGGACGGCAGGCCGCGCAGCCAGGTCAGCAGGTTCCAGAGGATCGCTCCGGCCAGTGCGGCGAAGATGATCTCGGGATGGACCCCGGCCTTCTCGTTGACGATGCCGCCGGAGATGGTGGTGGCGACCTTCACGGACAGGAACGCGCCCGCGAAGTTGAGCACGGCCGCGATGGTGACCGCGACCTTCGGACGAAGGGCCCCGGTCGCGATCGCGGTGGCGGCCGCGTTGGCGGTGTCGTGGAACCCGTTGGTGAAGTCGAAGGCGAGCGCCGTGATGATCACAACGGCTACCAGGAACGAGATGTGTTCCATACCCAAACAATCGTCGTAGTTGTCGCACGGACGTTGGTGACGTCGCGACCGTAGGTCGGCTTGGTAAACGGAAGGTGAACTGGGCCGGGAATCGTGGTTCCGATGGTTGACTAAGGGTAGCTGTAACGTTTCCTTCAGATGACCTTGGTCGGCCTGAGCTGGGCATTGGCGAAGAACGCCCTAGTTCGACCTGCTTTGCTGAGAGCTGTCTCACACTTCGAATGGAGAATTAACCTCCCGGTCCGCATGCGCTCTGTTTCCGGCGAGTAACCCGTGGGAGGATCTGCGGGATCCGGGAGACCGGGACAGGGCGCGGGCGGGGAGGACCAATCCATGGGCGGGGCTGCACAGCGAACGGAGACGTCAGGCGTGCGCCCCTGGGTGCGGGCGGCCCTGCGCTGCGGAGCCGTCCTCGCGGCCGCCGCGCTCGCGCTGCCGGCCGCCGCCGGTGCCGCCTGGGCCGCACCCGACCCGGGCGCCGGCACCGTCGTCGCCGGCGCGGACCCGCTGGCCGCCGCCAAGGCCACCCTCGGCCCGCTGCTCGACCGGCTCCACGCGCTGTACCAGAACGCCGAGGCCGCCACCGAGCAGTACAACGGCACCGTCGCCAAGGTCGCCGAGCAGCAGGCCGCGCTCACCGACCTGCAGGGCCAGGTCGAGCGCCAGCAGAAGCAGGTCGACGCCGGCACCGACATCGCCGCGCAGCTCGCCGCCGCGCAGTACCGCAACGGCGCCGCCTCCGCGTACGCCGAACTGCTGCTCTCCAAGGACCCGTACGAGGCGGTCACCATCGCCGAGCTGCTCGCCGCGGCCAGCCGCTCCCAGTCGGAGTTCCTGGACCGGCTGAAGAGCGACCGGGACGCGCTCGACGGACTGAAGAAGCAGACCGAGGAGGCGCTGAAGGCCTCCCAGGCCCTGGTCGCCCAGCAGGACGCGGCCAAGACCAAGGTGGCGGCCGACCTCGCCGCGGTCGAGCAGGTGGTCTCCTCGCTGACGGGCGCCCAGCGCACCGAACTGGAGCAGCTGGAGAAGGCGAAGGCCGACGAGGCCCAGCTCGCGTTCCTCGCCTCCGGGGCGCTCGGCAAGGGGGAGCGCACCCCCTCGCTGCAGGGACGCGGGGCCGTGGCCTTCGCGCTGGCACAGGTGGGCAAGCCCTACCTGTGGGGCGGCACCGGCCCGGACGCCTACGACTGCTCGGGCCTCACCTCGCAGGCCTGGCTGCACGCCGGCAAGCCGATCCCGCGCACCAGCCAGGAGCAGTGGGCGGAGCTGCCGCACGTGGCGCTGAACCAGCTGCGGCCCGGCGACCTGGTGGTCTACTTCCAGGACGCCTCGCACGTCGGGATGTACATCGGCGGCGGGCTGATCGTCCAGGCGCCCCGGCCGGGGGCGTTCATCAAGGTGTCGCCGATCGGCTCGATGCCGATCCTCGGCGCCGTCCGCCCGGACCCGTCCGGTGCGGCGGACGACGCGGGCGGCACCTGGAAGGTGCCCGACCTGCCGCCCGGCTGGGACTCGGTGACGCCGATCGCGCCCAGCCCGACCAAGCCCGCGCCGACCCCGCCGCCGGCCGGCGGACCGGTCACGCCGCCGGTGGACCCCGGTCAGCCCACCGGCACCCCGACCACACCCACCACGCCGACGACCCCCGGCGGAACCGGGACCCCGACCGGCCCGGGGACGCCGACGGGCACCGGTACGCCCGCCCCGACGCAGACCCCGACCGGCACCCCGACCGTGCCGCTGCCGACCGGCACCCCGGGCACGCCCGCCCCGACCGGCACGGGCACCCCGGCCGGCACTCCGAGCGGGACCGGCTCGGCCTCCGCCTCGGCCACCACCACGACCCCGGGCAGCCCCACCGCGACCCGGCCGCTGGGCACGCCCACGCGCTGACGCCGCCGCTCGTGCGCGAAGGCCGCCCCGCGTCCGAGGACGCGGGGCGGCCTTCGCGTTCGCCGGGGGCGGCTCGCCCGGGGGCCTACTCGCCGCTGTCGGGCTCGAAGCGGATGACGACGGCCTTCGAGGTCGGGGTGTTGCTGATGTCCGCGGTGGAGTCGAGCGGGACCAGCACGTTGGTCTCCGGGTAGTACGCCGCCGCACCGCCGCGGGCCACGGGGTAGTGGACGACCCGGAAGTGCGGGGCGCGGCGTTCGACGCCGTCCTTCCACTCGCCGACCAGGTCGACGTACTGCCCGTCGGTGAGGCCCAGTTCGTCGGCGTCGGCCGGGTTGACCAGCACCACGCGGCGGCCGCCCTTGATGCCGCGGTAGCGGTCGTCCAGGCCGTAGATCGTGGTGTTGTACTGGTCGTGGGAGCGCAGGGTCTGCAGCAGCAGACGGCCCGGCGGGACCTCGGGGGCGGTCAGCGGGTTGACGGTGAAGTTGGCCTTGCCGGTCGCGGTGGGGAAGGTGCGGGAGTCACGGGGGCCGTGCGGCAGGGTGAAGCCGCCCGGGCGGCGGACCTTCTCGTTGTAGTCGGTGAAGCCCGGCACGACCCGGGCGATCCGCTCGCGCAGCGTGTCGTAGTCCTCGGCGAAGGACTCCCACGGCACGGTGTCCCGCGGGCCGAGGACGGTACGGGCGAGGCGGCAGACGATCGCGGTCTCGGAGAGCAGACCGGGTGCGGGCGGGCGCAGGCCGCCGCGGGAGGCGTGCACCTGGCCCATCGAGTCCTCGACGCTGACGAACTGGGCGCCGACCGCGGTGACGTCCCGGTCGGTGCGGCCCAGAGTGGGCAGGATCAGGGCGCGGGCGCCGGTGACCACGTGCGAGCGGTTGAGCTTGGTGGAGACGTGGACGGTCAGCCGGCAGCGGCGCATCGCGGCCTCGGTGACCTCGGTGTCCGGGGTGGCCGCGACGAAGTTCCCGCCCATCGCGAAGAAGACCTTGACCTTGCCGTCGCGCATCGCGCGGATGGTGTCCACCGAGTCGAGGCCGTGCTCGCGCGGCGGCTCGAAGCCGAACTCGTTCTCCAGCGCGTCGAGGAAGGCCTTGGCGGGTCGCTCGAAGATGCCCATCGTCCGGTCGCCCTGGACGTTGCTGTGCCCGCGCACCGGGCAGACGCCGGCGCCGGGACGCCCTACGTTGCCGCGCAGCAGCAGGAAGTTGACCACCTCGCGGATGGTGGGGACGGCGTGCTTGTGCTGGGTGAGGCCCATCGCCCAGCAGACGATGATCTTCTTCGAGGCCAGCACCATGCGGCCGAGCTCCTCGACCTGCTCCCAGGGCAGGCCGGTCGCGGCGAGCACCTCGTCGCGGTCGGTCGTGAGCGCCTGGGCCTCGAACTCCTCGAAGCCGTGGCAGTGTTCGGCGACGAAGGCGCGGTCGACGCCGTCCTGCTCCAGGACGATCCGGTTCAGCGCGCGGAACAGCGCGAGGTCGCCGCCGAGACGGATCTGCAGGAAGAGGTCGGTCAGCTTGGTGCCGTGGCCGACCAGGCCCCGGGCGTTCTGCGGGTTCTTGAACCGCTCCAGCCCGGCCTCCGGCAGCGGGTTGACGCTGACGATCGTGGCGCCGGCCCGCTTGGCGCGCTCCAGCGCGGAGAGCATCCGGGGGTGGTTGGTGCCCGGGTTCTGGCCGGCCACGATGATCAGGTCGGCCTGGTACAGGTCCTTGAGGCTGACGCTGCCCTTGCCGACGCCGAGCGTCTCGGTGAGCGCCGAGCCCGAGGACTCGTGGCACATGTTGGAGCAGTCCGGCAGGTTGTTGGTGCCGAGCCGGCGGGCGAACAGCTGGTACGCGAAGGCGGCCTCGTTGCTGGTACGGCCCGAGGTGTAGAAGGCGGCGGCGTCCGGGGTGTCCAGGGCGCGCAGCTCCTCGGCGATCAGCGCGAAGGCGTCGTCCCAGGAGACCGGCCGGTAGTGGGTGGCGCCCTCGTCGAGCAGCATCGGCTCGGTCAACCGGCCCTGCTGGCCCAGCCAGTAGCCGGAGCGCTCGGCCAGCTCGGCGACCGGGTGCGCGGCGAAGAACGCGGCGCGGATCCGGCGCTCGGTGGCCTCCTCGGCGACGGCCTTGGCGCCGTTCTCGCAGAACTCGGCGGTGTGCGTCTTGTCCGGCTCCGGCCACGCGCAGCCCGGGCAGTCGAAGCCGTCGGGCTGGTTGACCTTGAGCAGGGTGGCGAGGGTGCGGCGGGCGCCCATCTGCTCGGCGGCCATCCGCAGGCTGTGGCCGACGGCGGGCAGCCCGGCGGCCGCGTGCTGGGGCGCGGACACCTCGGGGGCGTCCTGCACCGGGTCGCTCTGCGGGGCCTGCTTGGCCATGACCGCTCTCCTCGGTTCTGCTGGATCCGGCCGTACGTATCGCCGGGGCCGCCGCGCCGTCGCGGGGCTCGGCCTCCATCCTTCCACCTGCCCCTGGGCGGGGGGAGGGGCGGTGGACGGCGTCGGTAGAGTCCTGTCCGTCGTGGCGGATGGGTCCGTCCGGACGGACGGGTGGAGGGGCGCGTGCGAGTCGGTGACGTCCTGGACGGCCGGTACGAGCTGGTGGAGAAGCTCGGGCAGGGCGGCTTCGGGGTGGTGTGGCGGGCCCAGGACGCCCGGATGCGGCGGCCGGTGGCGGTCAAGGTCATCGGGCACCACGGCGGTGACCAGGCGAAGGCGGCCCTGCGGTTCGTCCGGGAGGCCTGCGCGGCCGGCAACCTCTCGCACCCGCACATCGTGACCGTGCACGACCTCGGCCAGTGCGAGGTCGGCGGCGAGGACGTCACCTTCCTGGTGATGGAGCTGCTCACCGGCCGCACCCTGACCGAGGTGCTGCGCGAGGGGCTGCCGGGGCCGGCGCTCGGCCTGCGCTGGGGGCGGCAGATCAGCGACGCGCTGGCGGCCGCGCACGACGCGGGCATGGTGCACCGGGACATCAAGCCGGACAACGTGATGATCACCGACGCCGGGCACCTCAAGGTGCTGGACTTCGGCATCGCCCAGCTGGACACCGGCGCGGGCGGGCTGACGACCACCGGGACGATCGTCGGCAGCCCGGCGTACATGGCGCCCGAGCGGTGGACCGGCGGCCGGGTGGACGGCCGGGCCGACCTGTACGCGCTCGGCTGCGTGCTCGTCGAACTCTTCACCGGCGCACGGCCGTTCGGCGGGGACTCGACGCCGGTACTGATGTACCAGCACCTCAACGAGCCGCCCCCGGCGCTGGACCCGGCGCAGTTCGGACTGCCGCCGCGGGTGGCCGGGCTGGTCGCGGAGCTGCTGGCCAAGGACCCGGCGGACCGGCCCGCCGACGCCCGGACGGTCGAGCGGCGGCTGGCGGAGCTGGCCGAGGCGCCGACCGGCGGGGCGGGTGCGGTCGCGGCGGTACCGACGGTGGTGGACCGGGCGGCGCCGGTGGCGGTGGCTGCCGGGCCGGTGGCTCCCGGGCCGGTGGTGCCGCCCGTGCCGAGCGCTCCGCCCGTCGTGCCTCCTGCCGCTCCGCCCGGCGTCTCTCCCGTCGCGCCGCCTGCCGCACCTCCGGCCGTGCCGCCCGCCGCGCCGGGCCCGGCACCCTCGGTGCTCTCGCCGCTGACCACGCCGCCCGTGCTCGCCACGCCGCCGGTGGTGGCCGCGGCGCCGGCCGACGAGGTACGGGCCGCGCTGCGGGAGCGGCGGTCGGCCGCGTACCGGGCGGCGACGGCCGGGGAGTCCGCGATCCAGCTGCAGGCCCTCGCCCAGGAGTGCGTGGCCGCGCTCGGCGCGAGGGACCGGGACACCCTGTGCACCTGGCGCGACTTCACCTGGTACCTCAGCCGGGCCGGGGACCTGGACGGCGCGATCCGGCTGCTGACGAGCGTCGTGGACGACATGCGCTCGGCGCTCGGCCCGCTCGACCCGGACACCCTCGGCGCCCGCTACCACCTGGTGTGGTGCATCGGCGAGAGCGGCGCGGTGGTCACCGCGATCCGGCTGCTGAACGAGCTGCTCCCCGACCTGCACGCCGCCTGGGGCCCGCAGGACACCCGTCTGCTGAAGGCCCGGCACGACCTCGCGGTGCACCACGCCAACCGGGACGACCTGCAGGGCGCCGTGATCCAGCTGCACGCGCTGCTGCCGGACCTCGCCCGGGTGCTGGGCGAGCACCACCCGAGCACCGTGCAGGCCTGGCAGGACCTGGTCGGCTACCAGCAGCGGCTCGCCCAGTCCGGCCGCAAGGGGTCGGGGCAGCGCCGACGGGCGCCCAGGATGGGCCGGATGGAGGCGCTGGTGCTGGTGCGGCGGCTGCGGGTGTGGGACTTCGCCACCGACGAGGAGGCCCGGGCCTGCATGGGCGCGCTGGACCGCGGGATCGGCCTGAAGGGCGTCGCGGACGTGGTGTTCGAGGCTCCGGACCACGTCTCGGACGAGGACCTGGTGGAGGAGATCTTCGGTCCCTGAGGCCTTCCCGAGCCGGTGCCCCGGCCGAGTTCCGGGCCGGGTTCCCGGCCGGGTTCCGGGCCGGGGCCGTGCGGACGTCGCCCACGCCGCCGCGCCTCATGCGGCCAGTGCCGTCGCCGGCAGCGCGGCCAGCGCCCGCAGCAGTGCCCGGGCGGCCGCGTCGTTCTGCCGGAACGACGGGGCGTCGGTGCGCGGGCGGGCGAAGGCGGCGGCCGACCGCAGGCTGGTGTGCGGGCCGAGCGCGGTGCGGCGCGGGTGCGGGGCGCCGCCCAGGGCCGGGTCGAGCAGCCGGCCGTCGGCGGGGGCGATGGTGACCAGGCCGGAGCGGTGGGTGTGCTCCGGGTCGCTGACCACCTCCTCCACGATCCGCCCCGCGCGGTGCAGTTCGCGCAGGACGGGGTCGAGGGTGCGGGCCAGCGCGTGCTTGGGCAGGTAGGCCTCGATGAGCGCCGTCGCCCGTACGGTGTGGCCGGGCACGGTGGTGCCGGAGGCGAGCCAGGTGCCCCCCGCCTCGTCCTGTTCGACCCGGAGGCCCGCGCCGAGGAAGCGCACCACCCCGGCCTCGGAGAGCGCGAGCAGCTGGCGCAGCCGGAAGCCGGGCGGTCCGGAGGCGAGGAAGCTGAAGTAGCCGAAGAACCACTCGTCCACCTCCTCGGCGACCGAGCGGGCGGTGAGCCGGCCGCTGGTGAGCACCCGGCCGAGCTGGCCGAACAGTGAGAGCAGGGCGAGGAAGGCGCCGAGGTCGGCGCTGTGCGCGGGGTCGGCACGACGGTCGGCGTCGGCGGTGACGTACCCGCGCAGGTGGGCCTGGAGCTCCTCGGCGGTGTCGAGTTCGAGGCCGGCCAGCGGGTGGTCGAGCCGCTCGAAGTCGATCCGGTCGTCCGGGTCGGGGACGGCCTCGGCGATCAGGGCGGTGAGTTCGGGGGTGTACCAGCCGTGCCGGTCGTACCGGGCCAGGAACTCCGGCCAGGGCAGGGCGGTGCGTTCGGGGTGGGCGTGGAACAGCTCGTGGTAGTGCCCGAAGGCGATCTCCTTGGCCATCGCCGGCCAGAAGTCGCGCCGCAGGCTGAGCCGCCCCCCGGTGGCGAGCACGGCGTCGACGGCGGCCGCGTCGAAGTACCGGGGGAGCGGGGCGGGCGGGCCCTGGAGGCGGTAGCCGGTCTTGGAGTGGTACGGCACGCCGCGTCGGGAGCCCAGGTGGAGCACCGGTTCGCGGCCGGACGGGCGGTAGCGCAGCGCGTCGCCTCGGCCGGTGGGCTCGAAGCGGCCGCCGCGGCCCTCGGTGAGCAGGGCGACCAGGTCGACGGAGGCCAGGCCGAGGCCGCGCAGCACCACCTGTTCGCCGGGCGCGATCGCGGCCAACTCGGCCGCCACGTCGGCGGAGTAGGCGGGCGGGAGGTGGAAGCGGCCGTGCCGGGCGGCGAACTCGGCGTCGGCGTCGTGGCGCGGGTGCGGGGCCGAGTCGAGGTGGCCGAGGGTGAGGACGACGTGGTCGGCGGTGAGCGTCCGGTCGCCGAGGTGGACGGTCTGCGGGCCGTCGGCCGGACCGTCGATCCGCCGGACGGTGTCCCGGTGGACGGTGACGCCGATGTGCGGCGGCAGATCGGCGACGGCGCGTCGGAACACCCAGTCCAGGTAGGCGCTCTGGGCCCGGCGGGTGGGGAAGTCGGTGGGGGCGAGGGCGTCCAGCTCGGCCCGGACGGCCGGGTCGGCGACCGGCCGGTAGGGCGCGAACTCCCTTTGCCGGACGGCCCATTCGGCGAGCGAGGGGCCCGGGCGGACCGGCCCTTCGAGGGTGGAGCGCTCGTCGGTGAACATGGTGACGTCCTCGGCCATCGAGTTCATCCGCAGCAGCGGGGACTGGTCGTGGCGCCAGACCCGGCCCGCGCCGGGCGGGTACGGGTCGACCAGGTGGATCGCCAACGGCCGGTCGGCGGGCAGCAGTTCGGCGGCGTTGGCGGCGATCCGCTCCAGCACGCCGGTGCCGCGCGGGCCGGCGCCGACGATCACCAGCGTGCTCATGCCCGCACCACCTTCACGACGGCCGCACGGGCCCGCTGCAGCGGCGTCGGCGGCAGGCCGTCCCGGGTGGCGCCCTTGGCGAAGTGCCGCTCCACGTAGTACTGGCCGATGGACAGCAGGGTGGTGATCACCAGGTACCAGATGGTGGCGACCATCAGCATCGGGATGACCTGGTACGACTGCAGGTAGACCAGCTGCACCGAGTAGAGCAGGTCGGAGACGGCCAGCACGCTGACGATGCTGGTGCCCTTGAGCGCGCCGATCAGCATGTTCCCGGCGGTCGGCACGATCGCCCGCATCGCCTGCGGCACCACGATCCGGCGCAGCACCCGCCACCGGCCGAGCCCGAGCGCGGCCGCCGCCTCCAGCTGGCCGCGGTCCACGGAGAGGATGCCGCCGCGGATCACCTCGGCGGCGTAGGCGGTCTCCAGCAGGGTGAGCCCGATGACGGCGGTCAGGGTCGGGCCGATCAGGTCGACCGTCCGGACGGTGATGAACTCGGGGCCGAACGGGATGCCGAGGCCGAGCGTCGGGTAGAGCGCGCCGATGTTGAAGAAGAACAGCAGCTGGACCAGGGGCGGGGTGGAGCGGAAGATCCAGATGTACACCCAGGCGAGCGTGCGCAGCACCGGGTTGGCCGAGAGCCGCATGGTGGCCAGGACGGTGCCGAACACGAAGCCGAGGGCGAGGGTGAGGGCGGTCAGCCAGAGCGTCAGGCCGAGGCCGTCGAGCACGGACCGGGCGGTGAACCAGTCCGCGACCACGCCCCACCGGAAGGCGTCGTTGCGGATCACCGAGGTGACCGCCATCGCCGCCAGCAGCAGGGCGACGGCGGCGGAGACCCACTGGCCGGGCTTGCGGCGGGGGACGATCCGGGGCTCGGCGGCGGACGCCGGGGTGGCCCGGTCGAGGGAGGAGGGGGCGGGCAGGACGTCCTGCGGGGTGGCCATGGCGGAGGCTCCTGGCGGGAGTGCGGGCGGGGAGGGGTACGGGCCGTGGCCACGTACGCGCGGCCCGCGTCCCTCAACACGGCCGGCGCATTGCACTGCACTCCGCGCCGATCGTAGGCATGGGAGATCAAGGGCTGTCAAGGGTGGCCGAGGGGTGCCCGGGGCCGTCGGCGAGGCGACAGGAGATCGCAACAGTGCGGCAATGATGGATGGTTGACGTACCGCTCGGCCGACTGCTCAACTGGGGCCATGTACGCCGAGCAGCCCCTGGTCACCCGCGACCACATCGACTTCGGTCGGGTGTGGTCCGCGGCATGTCGCGGCTGAACCGGCAGCGGGCCGCCCGTCCGGCCTGATCTCCCGCGGGGGAGCCTCCCTCGGTTTGCCCCGTCGCGGGCCGGAATCCCACGTGTGCCGACGACGCGCCACATCGCCGCTGTCGTCGCCGACTCCACGCTGTGCTCCAGCAGTTCCGCCCGTCACCCGCTTGCCGTCCCCGTGCCCGACGGCCGCCCCGCCGCGGCCGCCTCCGGTGTGCCCACCCGTCGCCCACCGGGCCCCTCGCCCATCCGAAAGGTTCCCCCATGCCCGTCGAATTCCTCGGCATCGCCGCCACCGGCGACGGTTCGGAGACCACTGCGCGCACCACCGCCTCCTTCGACCGCGACTACACCCTGCGGCTGGCCCGCGCCCACGAGGACCACGGCTGGGACCGGGTGCTCTTCGCGTACGGAGCCGGCGCCCCGGAACCGGCGGCCGCGGCGGCCTTCCTCGCCTCGCACCTGGACCGGCTGCAGATCCTGCTGGCGCACCGGCCGAACGTCTCCTACCCGACCTTCGCCGCCAAGACCTTCGCCACCCTGGACCGGATCAGCGACGGCCGGCTGACCGTGCACTTCATCACCGGCGGCAACGACCACGAACAGCAGCGCGAGGGCGACTTCCTCACCAAGGACCAGCGCTACGAGCGCACCCGCGAGTACATCGGCATCGTCAAGAAGGCCTGGACCAGCCGGGAGCCCTTCGACCACGAGGGCCCGTACTACCGCTTCAACGACTTCGTCTCGGACGTCTTCCCCGTCCAGCAGCCGCGCCCGGCGGTCTCCTTCGGCGGCTCCTCGGACGCGGCCTACGCGGCCGGCGGCGCCGAGGCGGACATCTACTGCCTCTGGGGCGAGCCGCTGGCCCGGACCGCCGAGCAGATCGAGCGGGTGAAGGAGGCGGCCCGGGCCGCCGGACGGACCGACCCGCCGCGGATCCAGGTGGCGTTCCGGCCGATCATCGCGCCCACCGAGGAACTGGCCTGGGAGAAGGCGCACCGGACGGTCGCCGCGATCCGGGCCCGCCGCGCCGCCGACCGGCCGGAGGGCGCGGGGAGCGTGGACGCGGTGCCGGAGAACACCGGCTCCCGGCGGCTGATCGAGATCGCCGAGGCCGGGGAGCGCTACGACCGCGCGCTGTGGACCCCGACCGCGGCGGCCACCGGCGGGGCGGGCAACTCCAACGCGCTGGTCGGCACCCCGGAGACGGTCGCCCAGGCGCTGCTGGACTACTACGACCTCGGTGTCGACATCCTCTCCGCGCGCGGCTACCACCTGCTGGACGACGCGATCGACTTCGGCCGGTACGTCATCCCGATCGTCCGCGAGGAGGTCGCCAAGCGCGACGCGGCCCGCGCCGAAGCGGAGCGGGCCGCCCGGGCCGAGCGCGACCGCCACCAGCTGATCGCGGCGCAGGCGTGAGCACCGCACCGGTGGCCGCCTTCCGCCGGGTCGCCGTCGACGACCCGCTGGCCGAGCCGCTGCTGCGCGAACTCACCCACGAGTACGTCACCCGCTACGGCCCCGAGGCCCACCGGGAGATGACCCGCTACCCGGGCGAGGTCTTCGCCGAGCCGCACGGGGTGCTGCTGCTCCTGCTGGAGGACGGCGAACCGGTGGCCGGCGGCGCCTACCTGCGCCACGACGAGCGGACCGCCGAGGTCAAGCGGATGTGGACGCACTCGGCCCACCGCCGTCGCGGCCTGGCCCGCCGGGTGCTGGCCGAACTGGAGCGGACGGCGGCCGCGGCCGGCTACACCCGGCTGTACCTCACCACCGGCCCGCGCCAGCCGGAGGCCCGCGGCCTCTACCTGGCGACCGGCTACACCCCGCTGTTCGACGTCACCGCCGACCCCCTGACCATCGGCCCGCTGCCCTTCGAGAAGCAGCTGCCCGTCCCGGAGGAGCACCGGCCCGTCTCCGAGGAGCACCTCCCCGCCTTCGCGGAGCAGCCGCCCGCCTCCGGGGAGCACCGGCCCGTCCTCGCCCGGCCCGCCCTCGCCCCGCCCGTCCTCGATCGCACCCCCTGAAAGGCCCCCCGTGAGAACCACCACCGTCCGCCGCCTGCTCGCCGCCACCGCCCTGCTGCCCCTCCTGGCGCTGGCCGCCTGCGGTTCGGACCCGAAGATCGCGGGCGCGGCGGCGACGGGCGGTCCGGCCGCCTCCGCCACCGAGGACGTCGTCGCCGGGCTGGCCAGGTCGGAGGCCGCGGCCGCGCTGCTGCCCGAGGAGGTCCGCAAGGCCGGCGCGCTGACCTTCGGCTCCTCCTTCGGCGCGCCGCCCAGCGCCTTCTACGTCGACCAGGTGAGCAAGAAGCCCGCCGGGATCGACGTGGACTTCACCGACGCGGTGGCCAAGGTGCTCGGCCTGACCGTGAACCGGCAGGAGGCCGCGTTCGAGACCATCCTCCCCGCCCTGGACAGCGGCAAGTTCGACGTCGGCACCGGCAACTTCGGGGTCACCACGGCCCGGCTGAAGACCATCGACTTCGTCACCTACATCGACGACGGCCAGGGCTTCGCGGTGAAGAAGGACAACACCGCGATCCAGCCGATCACCGACCTGGTCCAGCTCTGCGGGCTGACCGTCGGCACCGGTGCCGGCACCACCTTCGAGACCACCCTCAACAGCCGCAAGAACGTCTGCACCGACGCCGGGAAGAAGCCCTACGAGGTGAGGGCGTTCAGCGAGAGCGGCGCGCTGCTGACCAGCCTCCAGCAGGGCCGGGTGGACATCGAGATGTCGACCATCAACGGCCTGCGCCACCAGGCCGCGCAGGAGGCCTCCGGGACCCGCTTCCTCGGCGAGTTCCACCGCCTCGACGTCGGCTTCGCCTTCAAGAAGGGCTCGAAGCTCACCCCGGCCTTCCAGGCGGCGGTCAACCAGCTGATCAAGGACGGGACGTACCAGCGGATCCTGCGCAAGTGGGGGGTCGCCGACTCGGCGATCGAGGAGTCGCGGATCAGCCCGCCCGAGCACCCGTGAGCACGGGCCCGTCCCAGCCCGGTCCGCCGAAGGAGCCCCGATGACCGTCCGCACCGAAGCACCGTCCTCCCCACCCGGCGGGAGCGCCGAGGCCGCACCCGCGCCCGCACCCGCGCCCGCGCCCGACCTCGACGAACTGGCGGGCCTGCGCACCGTCCCCGCCCGCCACCCCTGGCGCTGGGCGGCCGGGATCGCCGCGCTGGTCGTCCTCGCCCAGTTCGCCCACGGCCTGGCCACCAACCCCGGCTGGGACTGGCCCACCTTCCGGGCCTACTTCACCGCCGACACGATCCTCCGGGCGATCGGCCGGACCATCGAACTCACCGCCTACGGAACGGCGTTGGGCTTCGTACTGGGCGCCGGGGTGGCCGCGATGCGGCTGTCCCGCAGCGCCGTCCTGCGGTCCATCGCCTGGGCGTACGTCTGGGTGTTCCGCTCGATCCCGCTGATCGTCCAGCTGGTGTTCTGGTTCAACCTCTCGTACCTGTACAAGCGGTTCGGGTTCGGCATCCCCTTCGGCCCGACCTTCGGCGACTTCGAGACGGTCGGCCTGCTCGGCGCGCTCGGGGCCGCGGTGCTCGGCCTCGGGCTGCACCAGGCCGCGTTCGCCGCCGAGATCATCCGCGGCGGCATCATCGCCGTGGACGCCGGCCAGCGGGAGGCCGCCGCCGCGCTCGGCATCCCTCGGCTGCGGCAGGCCCGCCGGATCGTGCTGCCGCAGGCCATGCGGGGCATCCTGCCGGCCGCCGCCAACGAGGTGATCTCGCTGCTCAAGGGCACCTCGGTGGTCTACGTGATGGCCATCGGCGAGCTCTTCTACCAGACCCAGGTCATCTACGGCCGGACCGGCCGGGTGGTGCCGCTGCTGATGGTCGCCACCGTCTGGTACGTGGTGCTGACCACCGTGCTGTCGATCGGCCAGTACTACGTCGAGCGCCACTTCGCCCGCGGCACGCGCCGCAACCCGCCGCCCACCCCGCCGCAGCGCCTCCGGGCCTTCCTGCGGACCCGCACCAGCACCCCCGGAGGAACCCCGTGACGACCCTGACCCAGGCCGCCCCGATGGTGCGGGTGCGCGGCCTGCACAAGAACTTCGGCCGGCTGGAGGTGCTGCGCGGCGTCGACCTGGACGTCCCGGCCGGCTCGGTCACCGTGGTGCTCGGCCCGTCCGGCTCCGGCAAGTCCACCCTGCTGCGCGCGATCAACCACCTGGAGAAGCCCGCCCGCGGCCACGTCACGATCGACGGCGAGCTGATCGGCTACCGGCGCGCCGGCGACACGTTGTACGAGCTCAAGGAGCGCGAGGTGCTGCGCCAGCGCACCGGCATCGGCTTCGTGTTCCAGAACTTCAACCTGTTCCCGCACCTCACCGTGCTGGAGAACCTGGTCGAGGCGCCGGTCGCCGCGCTGCGCCGGCCCCGGGCCGAGGCGCGGGCGGCGGCGCTGGCGCTGCTGGAACGGGTCGGGCTGGCCGACAAGGCCGCCGCCTACCCCCGGCAGCTGTCCGGCGGGCAGCAGCAGCGGGTGGCGATCGCCCGGGCGCTGGCGCTGGAGCCCAAGGTGCTGCTGTTCGACGAGCCGACCTCGGCGCTCGACCCGGAGCTGGTCGGCGAGGTGCTGGACGTCATCAGGGACCTCGCCCGCAGCGGCACCACGATGATCGTGGTCACCCACGAGATCGGCTTCGCCCGCGAGGTCGCCGACACCGTGGTCTTCATGGACGGCGGGGTGGTGGTCGAGCAGGGCCCGCCCGCCGAGGTCCTGGACCGGCCACGACACGACCGCACCCGGGCCTTCCTCGCCAAGGTCCTCTGAGCCCCCCTTTCCCCAGAACGCCTCCACACCCCGTCACCGAGCAGGAGTTCCGCCATGTCCCTACCCCGTCGCGCCCTGGTGGCCCCGGCCGCCGTCCTCGCCGCCGCCCTCGTCCTGGCCGGCTGCGGCAGCGGAGCCACCGGCGCCGGTGCGGCGGGACCGGCCGCGGCCGGGGGCAGCACCGCACCGGACGGCACGGTGGTGAACCTGTCCCCGAACCAGAACCGGGTGACCACGCCGAAAGTCGACGCGATCGCCGCGCTCCTTCCGGAGGAGATCCGGAAGAAGGGGACGCTGAGCGTCGTCGACTCCATCGGCACCACCCCGCCGCTGGACTTCTACGCCGACGACGACCGGACGATCATCGGCGTCGAGCCCGACATCGCCACCCTGATCGGCGGTGTGCTCGGCCTCAAGGTCGAGTTCAACCCGGTCTCCTGGGAGAACATCTTCGTCGGCCTGGACAGCGGCAAGTACGACGTGGGCCTGTCCAACATCACCGTCACCGAGGCCCGCAAGGAGAAGTACGACTTCGCCACCTACCGGCTGGACGTCCTGGGCTTCGAGGCGAAGAAGGGCAGCGGCCTCAAGGTCACCGGCCCCGCGGACCTCGCGGGGAAGGCGGTCGGCGTCTCCACCGGCACCAACCAGGAGAAGCTGCTGCTCGCCTGGAGCGAGCAGAACGTCGGGAACGGCCTCAAGCCGATCGACCTCAAGTACTTCCAGGGCACCGAGTACTACCTGGCGCTCTCCTCCGGCCGGATCGCGGTCTACACCGGCCCCAACCCCAGCCTGGCCTTCCACGCCGTGAGCAGCGGCGAGACCGAGGTCGTCGGCACCTACTCGGGCGGCGGCGCCGACGTCCTCGGCAAGATCGCGGCGACCACCAGGAAGGACAACGGCCTGGTCACGGCGCTCAACGCGGCGATCGACGAGGTGATCAGGAACGGTACGTACGGGCAGGTGCTCAAGCGCTGGGGCCTGGACGGCGAGGCCGTGCGCTCCTCCGAGGTCAACCCGCCCGGCCTGCCCAAGTCCTAGGGCCCGTCCCTCCGGGCGGAGGACGGGGGTTCGAAGGCCGGCCCGGGAGCGGGTACGCACCCGCTCCCGGGCGGCGCCGAACCGTAGCGGCATCCGGACGGTCCGCCCGGAGTCCGTTCACCCGACCGTCCCCGCCCGCCGCTATCGTGGCCCCCCACCGGCGGCGAACGCCGAGCGGGCGGGGTCGAGTTGGGGGGAGCGCATGAAGCAGGGCGAGGTGATCGGCGGCCGCTACCGGCTGGAGGAGATGCTGGGCCGGGGCGGCTTCGGCGTGGTCTGGCTGGCGACCGACCTGACCTTCGAGCGGAAGGTCGCGCTCAAGGTGCTGCTCGCCGAGCACGCCACCGACCGGGAGGCGGTCAGCCGGTTCGTCCGCGAGGCCAAGACGGCCGGCGGCCTCAACAACCCGCACATCGTGACGGTGTACGACTACGGGTGGACGGACGCGGGCACCGGGAAGACCCCGTACCTGGTGATGGAACTGGTCCGCGGCCGGGCGCTGTCCGAGGTGCTCAAGCACGGCCTGCCGGAGCACGCCAAGGGCCTGCGCTGGATGCGGCACGTCTGCAAGGCGCTGGAGGCCGCGCACAGTTCGGGCATCGTCCACCGGGACATCAAGCCCGAGAACGTGATGATCGCGGCGGAGGGGGAGCGCGGCAAGGTCCTGGACTTCGGCATCGCCCGACTGGTCACCCAGACCGCCCGGCTGACCTCCACCGGCAACGTGATCGGCACCGTCCCGTACCTCGCGCCCGAGTGCTGGTCCGGCGGCGTGGTGGACGGCCGGGCGGACCTCTACGCGCTCGGCGTCATGCTGTACGAGGTCTGCACCGGCGGACGGCCGTTCCGCGCCACCTCCGCCGCCGAGTACATGTACAAGCACCTGGAGGAGGTCCCGCCCCGGGTGCGCGGCATCGACCCGGCGCTGGCCGAGCTGGTCGCCGGGCTGCTGGCCAAGCGGCCCGAGGACCGGCCCGCCGACGCCGCCGAGGTGCTGGAGCGGCTGCGCGCGGTCCGGCCGGGGATGCTGCGCCCGGACGACCCGAGCCCGGAGCAGCTGCGCCGACGGGCCGACCGGGCCTGGCAGCACGGGGTCGCGGGCGAGCCGGCCGAGGCGGTGGAGATCCTCACCGCCCTCCTCCCCGCCTTTGCCCGGATCTGCGGACCGGCCGACCCGCGGACCCTGCGGACCTGCCACGACCTGGCCCTCTGGCTGGGCCGGGACGGCAGCCCCGGCGCCGCGGTCGCGCTGCTGGACGAGCTGACCCGGGTGCCGGACGCCACCCGGGAGGCCCGGACGGCCGCGGAGCACGACCTCGCGTACTGGCAGCGGGAGGTCGCCCGGCTCGGCCCGGGCCGTCCGCGCGCGCTGGGCCTGGCGGCGCTGCTCGGCGGCGGGGCACAGGGCGGCGGGGCACAGGGCGGCTGAGCGGAGCGGGTCGGCCGGGGGAAGCGTGCCGGGGCCCGTCTGTCAACCGTGTGCCCACCCGATCCGGGCCCCGGGCCGTGACCGGAATCGGGAGGATTTCGCCCATCGGGACGGTCTGGTCCGCCGCCCGCGGACATTGGTATACCTCGTTGCCAGACTCGGGAGCGGTGTCCGTACCGCCCCGCTGAGCTGCGACGAAAGGCTGGTGACGGATCGATGAAGCTCCTGCGCGTCGGACCCCCGGGCAGCGAACGCCCGGTCGTCCTGGACGAGGACGGCACCGCGTACGACCTCTCCGGGCGGGCCCGCGACCTCGACGGGTCCTTCCTGGCCGGGCTGGACCCGGCCGCGCTGGCCCAGGACGTCGCCGCCGGCCTCCTGCCGGTGGTGGACCTGGACGGGCAGCGCGTGGGCGCGCCGGTGGCCCGGCCGGGCAAGGTGGTCGGCATCGGGCTCAACTACCGCGACCACGCCGCCGAGGCCGGGGCCGCGATCCCGGCCGAGCCGGTGATCTTCCTCAAGCCGAGTTCCACCGTGGTCGGCCCGTACGACGAGGTGCTGGTGCCGCGCGGCGGCGAGAAGACCGACTACGAGGCCGAGCTGGCCGTGGTGATCGGCCGGACCGCCCGCTACCTGGACTCGCCGACCGAGGCCGCCGAGGTGATCGCCGGCTACACGATCGCCAACGACGTCACCGAGCGGGCCTTCCAGTTCGAGCGCGGCGGTCAGTGGGACAAGGGCAAGTCGGCGGAGACCTTCACCCCGCTCGGGCCCTGGCTGGTCACCGCCGACGAGGTCGCGGACCCGCAGGCGCTGGGGCTGCGGCTCTGGGTCAACGGCGAGCAGCGGCAGCACGGCAGCACCGCCGAGATGATCTTCCCGGTGCTCGAACTGGTCCGCTACGCGAGTCAGTTCATGGTGCTGGAGCCCGGCGACGTGATCGTCACCGGCACCCCGGCCGGGGTCACCCTGGGCCGCCCGGGCACGCCGTTCCTCGCCCCCGGCGACGTCGTCGAGATCGAGATCGACGGCCTCGGCCGCCAGCGCCAGGTGCTCGGCAAGGCGTGAGCCCCGGCGAGCGGTGACCCAGGTGCCCGGTACGCCGTAGCGGCGCCGGCCCCGACCCCGGGCACGGGGGTCGGGAGCCTCACCGCGGCTCCAGGACCTCCCGCAGCCGCGCGGCCCGCGGCGCCTGCGGGCCCTCCAGCGCGAGCAGCCCGGCCAGCACCTGCGCCGTCTGCGGGTCGTGCAACGCCGTCGCCGCCGCCATCGCGGTGAACTGGTCCACCAGCCAGTCGCGCAGCTCGGCCACCGGCAGCGCGCGGCCCTCGTCCAGCCAGCTCAGCGACGCCCCCTCGACCACCGCGATCCACGAGCGCACCAGCAGCGTCAGCCGCGGCCCGGCCTCCCGCACGCCCAGGTGGCGCAGGGTGCGCCGCAGCGCGGCCCGCCGGACGTCGTCCACGATCGCCGAGGTGCGGGCCGTCTCCACCACCGAACCGCCGCGCAGCAGCGCCGAGTAGCCCGCGTCGTGCTCGGCCACGAAGGCGAAGTAGCCGTCCAGCACGGCCGCCAGCTGCTCGGACGGCGTCCCGGCCAGCGGGACGGCGAAGCGGCTGGTCAGCTCGTCGGCCGCGGAGCGCAGCGCGGCCTCGTACAACTGCTGCTTGCCGCCCGCGAAGTAGCGGTAGACGAGCGGGCGGGAGGCCCCGGCGGCTTCGGCGACGTCGTCCAGGCTCACCTCCTCGGGCGGTCGGCAGGCGAACAGTTCCAGGGCGACCGCGATCAACTGCTCGCGCCGCTGCTGGACCGGCAGCCGCCGGTAGCCGGCGCGGCGCGGGCGCGGCTCGGGTGCGGCCGGGGCGGGCACCTGCTCGGATGCCGAGGTGGGGCGGGCTTCCATGGCGGTCAGCGTAATGGGCGTCGGACCGATCGGATCCTGTCGCGGCGAACGGATTTCCTCGCGTCGGACCGGCGTACGGACCGGTGGGACGCCCCCGGTCAAGGGGTTGCAAACGGGCCGCGCCACGCCATGATGTCCGGATGGTTGAAGAACTGATCACCTCCGACGGCGACACCCCGCGCCGTATCGCGGACGGTTACGTCCGCGCCCTGGCCGAGCTCGACCCGCTGACCGCGATCTACCTCGGCCTCAACCCCGAGGACGACCGGCTGCCCGACCTCTCCCCGGCCGGCCACGAGGCGATCGCCGGCCTCGCCCGCCGCACCCTGGCGCAGCTCGACGAGGCCGAGCGGGCCGGCGCCGCCGAGGACGAGGCCGAGCGCCGCTGCGCCCGGCTGCTGCGCGAGCGGCTGACCGCCGAACTCGCCGTGCACGAGGCGGGCGAGGACCTCCGCGCGGTGCGCAACCTGGCCTCCCCGGTGCACAACCTGCGCGAGTCCTTCACCCTGATGGCCACCGGCACCGAGGCCGAGTGGCAGGTGGTCGGCCGCCGGCTGGCGAAGGTGCCGGTCGCCCTGGAGCAGTACCGGCAGACCCTGGCCACGGGCATCGAGCGCGGCCTGCTGTCCGGCCCGCGCCAGGTGACCACCGTGGTCGGGCAGATCGGCGAGTGGCTGGACGGCGGCGCGGACGGCGACGCGGACAACGGTGGCGACGGGCGACGGGCGGGCTGGTTCGGCCAGTTCGTCCAGGACGCGCCGGAGGGCCTGCGCGCCGAGCTGTTCGAGCACGCGCTGGCCGCCGCCGAGGCGCTGGCCGCGCTGCGCGACTGGCTGCGGGACGTCTACAGGCCGGCCGCCGCCGACACCCCGGACGCGGTGGGCCGCGAGCGCTACGGCCGGTGGGTCCGCTACTGGGCCGGCGCCGACCTGGACCTGGACGAGGCCTACGCCTGGGCGTGGACCGAGTTCCACGACCTGCTCGCCCAGATGCGCGCCGAGGCCGAGAAGGTCCTGCCCGGCTCCGACCCGATGACGGCGATGAAGTGGCTGGAGTCCGACGGCCCGGCCATCGAGGGCGCCGAGGCCGCCCGGGAGTACCTCCAGGGGCTGATGGACCGGGCGGTCTCCGACCTCCAGGGCACCCACTTCGACCTGGCCGAGCCGGTCACCCGGGTCGAGTCGAAGATCGCCCCGGCCGGCAGTGCCGCCGCGCCGTACTACACCCCGCCGTCGCTGGACTTCAGCCGTCCCGGGCGGACCTGGCTGCCGCTGCTCGGCCGGGACCGCTTCCCGGTCTGGGACCTGGTCTCGACCTGGTACCACGAGGGCGTCCCGGGCCACCACCTGCAGCTCGCGCAGTGGAACTACGTCTCCGACCGGCTCTCCACCTACCAGACCAGCCTCGGCGGGGTGAGCGCCAACCTGGAGGGCTGGGCGCTGTACGCCGAGCGCCTGATGGACGAGCTCGGCTACCTCACCGACCCGGGCCACCGGCTGGGCTACCTCAACGCGCAGATGATGCGGGCGCTGCGGGTCATCGTCGACATCGGCATGCACGCCGGCCTGGACTTCCCGGCCGACTCCCCGTACGCGCCGGGCGAGCCGGTCAGCCCGGAGCGCGCCCGGGAGTTCTTCGGGCGGTACTGCGGCCTGTCCGACGACTTCCTGGACAGTGAGCTGGTCCGCTACCTGGGCCTGCCCGGCCAGGCGATCGGCTACAAGCTCGGCGAGCGCGCCTGGCTGCGCGGCCGGGCGGCGGCACGGGCGGCGCACGAGGCGCGCGGCGAGGAGTTCGACCTCAAGGCCTGGCACATGGCGGCGCTCTCGCAGGGCTCGCTGGGCCTGGACGACCTGGTCGCGGAGCTCTCGGCGCTCTAGGGATCCGCGTCCTGGCGGCCCGTGTCGGAGCCGGACGGAACCAGGGTCCCGGGGCCTCGTCCCGAGGTCCCGGGACCCTGGTTCTTTTGTCCCAAAAGTCCGATTTGGCAATGTTTTTCCTTGCCATCGCGTCGGGCCCGGGTATTGGCTGGAAGGCGACTGCGTGACCTCTCCGCCACACTCCGGAAGGCTCGACCAGTGACTGCGCAATCCGCCACCGGTCATGAGGGCACGGACAGCCGACGCTGGTGGGCGTTGGCCGTCATCGCCGTCGCCCAGCTCATGATCGTCCTCGACATCACCATCGTGAACATCGCGCTGCCGTCGGCCCAGAAGGACCTGGGGATCTCCGACGCCGACCGGCAGTGGATGATCACGGCCTACACCCTCGCCTTCGGTGGCCTGCTGCTGCTCGGCGGCCGGCTGGGCGACCTCTTCGGACGCAAACGCGTCTTCACCGTCGGCCTGCTGGGCTTCGCCCTCGCCTCCGCCGTCGGCGGTGCGGCCGTCACCCCGGCCATGCTCTTCGGCGCCCGCGCCCTGCAGGGCGCGTTCGGCGCGCTGCTCGCCCCCTCCGCGCTGGGGCTGCTCTCGACGACCTTCTCCGACCCCAGGGAACGCAGTACGGCCTTCGGCATCTTCGGCGCGATCGCCGGCAGCGGCGCCGCGATCGGCTTCATCACCGGCGGCCTGCTGACCGAGTACCTGGACTGGCGCTGGTGCCTGTTCGTCAACACCCCGATCGCGATCGCCACCGCCCTCGCCGCCCGCTGGGTGCTCGCCCGCGACCACGTCGCCAAGGGCCGGCGGATCAAACTGGACCTGCCGGGCGCCCTGCTCGGCTGCACCGGCCTGCTCGCGATCGTCTTCGGCACCTCCGAGGCCGTGACCCGGGGCTGGGGCGACTGGCTGGTGCTGGGCTCGCTGGGGCTCGGCGTCGTCCTGCTCGCGACCTTCGTCCTGGTCGAGAAGCGCACCGACCACGCGCTGCTGCCGCTGCACATCGTCGCCGAACGCAACCGCGGCGGCGCCGCGCTCTCGGTCGGCCTGGCCATGGTCGGCATGTTCGGCCTGTTCCTGTTCCTGACCTACTACCTCCAGGTGATCAAACACTTCTCGCCGGTGATGTCCGGGGTCTCGTTCCTGCCGATGACCGCCGCGATCATCATCAGTTCGACGGGCTTCGCGGCCCGGATGATGACCAGGGTGCCGTCCCGCAACCTGATCGCGCCCGGTCTGCTGCTCGCCGCGGGCGGCATGGCCTGGCTGACCCAGATGAAGGTGGACAGCCCGTGGGTCGCCATGGTGCTGCCCGCCCAGCTGCTGCTCGGCTTCGGCATGGGCCTGGTGTTCATGCCGTCGATGAGCCTGGCCACCCTGGGGGTCGCCCCGAACGAGGCCGGGGCCGCGTCGGCCACCATCAACTCGGCCCAGCAGGTGGGCGGTTCCTTCGGTACGGCACTGCTGAACACCATCGCGGCCAGCGCCACCGCGACCTACCTGTCCAGCCGGATCGCCTCCGACCCGGCGGTGCAGGCCCACGGCGCGGTGCACGGCTACGCGGTCGCCACCTGGGTGGCGATGGGCGTGCTGGTCCTCGCCGCGCTGGTCGCGTTCGTGATGATCAACCACCGCCCGGCGCCCGGTGAGGCCACCGGCGTCCCCGGCGGCGCGGAAGCGGTCGCGGAAGCCGCCGCCGTACGGGCCGTGGACGGGCGGCCGAGTCCGCGCGAGGCCGCCATGGCCGACGTCAAGGCCAACGTCCGGGCGGGCGGCGAGGTGCGCACGGAAGCGGGGTCGGAGCGGCCGCCGAGGGATTGAAAGTTACAGCAAGGTCTTGCAGTCAACCTCCGGCGCCTGCTTGACTCCTGGCCACCGTCCAGGGATCAAGGAGGCGCCGTCGTGCTGCCCGAGACCGCCCGGCCCGAGACCACCCAGCCTGAGACCGCCCGGCCTGAGACCGCCCTGCTGCCCGGGGACGAGTTCGACCTGCTCGTGGTCGGCGGCGCCGGGGTGGACACCGTCGTGCGGGTCGAACGGCTGGAGATCCCGCCCGGCGACTCGCAGTTCGTCGGGCCGGTGCGCGACTACGTCGGCCACACCGGCAACGGCGTCGCCCTCGGCGCCCACCACCTCGGCCTGCGCACCGCCTTCCTGGACTTCCTCGGCGACGACCCGCAGGGCGCCCTGGTCCGCGCCGCCTACCGGCGCCACGGCCTGCACTTCGCCCACCTGGTGAGCCCGCACGGCACTCCCCGCGGGGTCAACCTGGTGGACGCGGCCGGCCGCCGGTTCTCCTTCTACGACGGTCGCCACCCCGCCGACCTGCGGCTGCCGCGCCACTTCTACCTGCCGTACGCCGAGCGCAGCCGGCACGTCCACCTGTCCATCACCGGCGTCAACCGGGACATGTACGGCGACCTGCACCGGCTCGGCCGCACCACCTCCACCGACCTGCACGACTGGGACGGCGCCGACCCGCACCACCGGGACTACGCGCTCCGCTCCGACCTGGTCTTCCTCTCGGTGGCCGGCTGCCGCGGTCGGCACGAGCAGGTGATGCGGGCGGTCCTCGCCGAGGGCCGCGCCCGGGTGGTCGTCGCCACCGCGGGCGCCGAGGGCTGCCACCTGCTCACCCGCGGCGACGCCGCGCCGCGCCACCTGCCGGCCGTCGACCCGGGCGCCCCGGTGGTGGACACCAACGGTGCCGGGGACGCCTTCGTGTCCGGCTTCCTGTACGCCTGGTTCCGCGGCCGCCCGCCGCTGGACTGCGCCCGGGCCGGCTCGGCGGCCGGGGCCTTCGCCTGCACCGCCGCGGGGACGCACACCGCCTTCGTCGGGGCGGCGGACCTGGACGCCGTGCTCGGGCGGTCCCGGCCGGAGTGACGGATTTCTCATCGAGCTCCAAGACGTCGGTAACGACCTTTCCAGGCAACTCCGTCATAGTCGTTGACCGAGCACCGCCACCGACGGCAGGAGAAGCAGCAGCATGGGTCAGCACCGCCGCCCGAAGTCGCGCCGCCGCCTTCTGGCCCCGACCCTGTTCGCCGGGCTCTCCGCGGTCGTGGTGGCGGCCGTGGTCGCCGGGACGCACGGACTGGACCCGACCGGCGCGACGGTCGCCGGGAAGGCCGCCCGCAGCACCCGCGCCGCCGTCGCACCCGCCCCGCCCGCCGACGCGGCGGCGGCCCCGGTCGCCGCCCCCACGGCCACGTCGACGCCGACCGCCGCCCCGAGCCCGCTCGCGACCGGGGCGCCGGCGCCCGAGCCCGCCGACACCCCGGCCGCCGCCCAGGCCGCCACTCCCGCCACCCCGGGCACCGCCCTCGGCACCACCGCCCCCGCCCCCGCCGACGCCCGCGAAACCGCCACCGTCGGCGCGCTGTTCAGCGGTTCGGTGGCGGCCGGCAACCACTTCTGCACCGCCAGCGTGCTGCACAGCGCCACCGGCAACCTGCTGCTGACCGCCGCGCACTGCCTCAGCAGCACCGACGGCGTCACCTTCGCCCCCGGCTACCGCGACGGCTCCGCCCCGTACGGCACCTGGCGGGTGACCGCGATCCACACCACCGACGGCTGGGCCCGGAAGGGCGACGTGGACGAGGACTTCGCGATCCTGGAGACGGCGCCCGCCAACGGCCGCGAGGTCGAGGACGTGGTCGGCGGCAACCGCCTGGGCACCGACGAGCCCGTCGACGCCACCGTCCGCCTCTACGGCTACCCCGCGGACTCCGAGACGCCCAGCCTCTGCACCAACACGACCTCGCGGGAGAGCACGTACCAGCGGGCCATCGACTGCCCGTCCTACCCGGCCGGCACCAGCGGCGGCCCCTGGATCAACACCGCCACCGGTGACGTGGTCGGTGCCATCGGCGGCTACCAGCAGGGCGGCGACACCGACGACGTCTCGTACAGCGCCTCCTTCGACCACACCATCGCGGCGCTCTACACCCAGGCCGAGACCGCCGCGTCCTGACGCACCGGCGCGACCCGCACCGCGGGCCGCGGCGGTGCGGCGCGTCCGGCCCGGAACATGACGAAGGCCCAGATCCGTGGATCAACTCCACTGATCTGGGCCTCTGTTGCACTTCCCGCGAAGTGCCCCCGGTAGGATTCGAACCTACGCACCCGCCTCCGGAGGGCGGTGCTCTATCCCCTGAGCTACGGGGGCCTGTCGGCCTGTCGGCCGCTTCCGCGTTCCGACGGGATGAACACTACCAGGCTTCGGGTGTGGTCCGTGCACGGGTTTCCGGAAGATCGTCGGGGCTCGGGAGGCCGTGGGCCCGGACGATCGTCCGGGGGCGGCCCGGGGCGGAAGTGGGCAAAGGCCGGACGGGGCGGTGGGGCCGCCGATACCCTCGGTGAGGTGTCGGGAGTGTCCGGGCGGGTCCTCGTGGTGGACGACAGCGAGGTGATCCGCCAGCTGATCAGGGTCAACCTGGAGCTCGAGGGCTTCGAGGTGGTGACCGCCGCCGACGGCGCCGAGTGCCTGGAGGTCATCCGCCGGGTGAAGCCCGACGTGGTGACCCTGGACGTGGTGATGCCCCGACTGGACGGCCTTCGGACGGCGGCCCGGCTGCGCGCGACTCCGGACACCAGCCGGGTGCCGATCGCGATCGTGAGCGCCTGCACCCCGGCGGACCTGGACCTGGGGGAGACCGTCGGCGTGGACGGCTACCTCGGCAAGCCCTTCGACCCGGCCGACCTGGTGGCCCTGGTCCGGCGCCTGATGGCGGCGGCCGGAGAGCTCGACGACCCCCTGGACGGCCGCCTCGACGCCCGGCCCGGTGAACGGCCCGGGGGACGCCCCGGGGGGCGGCCCGACAGGTTTCGCCCTGAGCGAACAGAGCGGGGCGATCGCGGCTGAGACCCCCGGACGGACGGCGCATCCGCGCCCCGGAGCGTCTCAACCGGTAAACCGAGTGGCGGGCGGGTACCCCGTCTCGCCTACGCTTGGCGTCGTGACCCCCGCAGACCTTTCCCAGGCAATCCAGGCCGCAGTGAGCACCGCCGTCGAGGCGGGCGAGCTGGCCGTCGCCGTGCCCGAGCACGTGACGGTCGAGCGGCCCAAGAACAGGGACCACGGCGACTACGCGACCAACGTGGCCCTCCAGCTCGCCAAGGCGGCCGGCAAGCCGCCGCGAGCCGTTGCCGAGGTCCTGGCCGAGCGCCTGCGAGGGATCACCGGTGTGGCGAAGGTCGACATCGCCGGTCCGGGCTTCCTGAACATCACCCTGGACACCGCCACCGCGGGCGCGCTGGCGCGCACCGTCGTCGAGGCGGGCGAGGCCTACGGCCGCAACGAGGCGCTCAAGGGCCTCAAGATCAACCTGGAGTTCGTCTCCGCCAACCCGACCGGCCCGATCCACATCGGCGGCGTCCGCTGGGCCGCCGTCGGCGACTCGCTGGCGCGCGTGCTGCGGGCCTCCGGCGCCGACGTCACCACCGAGTACTACCTCAACGACGCCGGTGTGCAGATCACCAAGTTCGCCGCCTCGCTGCAGGCCGCCGCGAACGGCCGCGAGGTGCCCGAGGGCGGGTACGTCGGCGAGTACATCGTCGACATCGCCAAGGCGCTCACCGACGCGATCCCGGGCGTGCTCGACCTGCCCGAGGCCGAGCAGCTGCAGGTCTTCCGCACCGAGGGCCTCAAGCTCATGGTCGGCGAGATCAAGCGTTCGATGGAGGAGTTCGGCACCCACTTCGACGTGTGGTTCTCGGAGAAGACGCTGCACGACTCGGGCGCCGTCGAGAAGGCCATCGACCGGCTGCGCGAGCAGGGCCACGTCTTCGAGCAGGACGGCGCGGTCTTCCTGCGCACCACCGACTTCGGCGACGACAAGGACCGCGTCCTGATCAAGGCCGACGGCGACAAGACCTACTTCGCCGCCGACGCCGCGTACTACCTGTCCAAGCGGGACCGCGGCGCCGAGGTCGCGCTCTACATGCTGGGCGCCGACCACCACGGCTACGTCAACCGCCTCAAGGCCATCTCGGCCTGCGCGGGCGACGACATGAACCACAACATCGAGGTGAAGATCGGCCAGTTCGTGAAGATGCTTCGCGACGGCGAAGAGGTCCGCATGTCCAAGCGTGCGGGCAACATCATCACGATCGACGACGTGGTCGAGTGGATCGGCGTGGACGCGGCCCGCTACACGCTGGCGCGCTCCTCCACGGACTCGACGATCACGCTGGACATCAACCTGCTGACCAGCCAGAGCAACGAGAACCCGGTCTTCTACGTCCAGTACGCGCACACCCGGATGTGCGGCGTGGCCCGCAAGGCCGCCGAGCTGGGCGTGGACAAGGGCACGGCCGAGCAGTTCAAACCCGAGCTGCTCGCCACCGAGTGGGAGAACGACATCCTCGGCGCCCTCGGCGAGTTCCCGCGCATCCTCGCCACCGCCGGCGAGCTGCGCGAGCCGCACCGGGTCGCGCGTTACCTGGAGGACCTCGCGGGCAAGTACCACCGCCTGTACGAGAACTGCATGTTCCTGCCCAAGGGTGACGAGGAGCTCTCGGACACGCACCGTGCCCGCCTCTGGCTGGTCGAGGCCACGCGCACGGTCATGGCCAACGGCCTCACGCTCCTGGGCGTGACGGCGCCCGAGCGGATGTAGGCACCACCCCCAAGCGCACAGCGGGGGCGGCGGACGGTCAACGGGGACCGTCGCCGCCCCTCGCCATAGGTCAAGGAAGCCCAGAGACATGAGTCGCTCCGCACACCCCGCAGGCCCCCGCCACGGTGACGTCCTGCCCGAGGGCCACTACCAGGCCCCGCCGGCCGACCTGAACGCGCTCGACCCCAAGGTCTGGTCCCGTACCGTCGCCCGGAACGCCGAGGGCGTGGCCACCGTCGGCGGGATCGACGTCCGGCAGCTGGCGGCCGAGTTCGGCACTCCGGCGTACGTGCTGGACGAGGAGGACTTCCGCAGCCGGGCGCGCGCCTGGCGGGACGCCTTCGGCACCGAGGCGGACGTCTACTACGCCGGCAAGGCCTTCCTCTCCAAGGCGGTCGTGCGCTGGCTGCACGAGGAGGGCCTCAACCTCGACGTGTGCAGCGCGGGCGAGTTGGCCGTCGCGCTGGCCGCCGGGATGCCGCCGGAGCGGATCGCGCTGCACGGCAACAACAAGTCGGTGGACGAGCTCGAACACGCGGTGAAGACCGGCGTCGGGCACATCGTGGTCGACTCCTACGAGGAGATCGAGCGGCTCGCCGCGATCGCGGCCCGCCAGGGCGTCCGCCAGCAGGTGCTGATCCGGATCACCGTCGGCGTCGAGGCGCACACCCACGAGTTCATCGCCACCGCGCACGAGGACCAGAAGTTCGGGCTCTCGCTCACCGGGGGAGCGGCCGCCGAGGCGGTGCGCCGGGTCCTCGCGCACGGCGGGAGCCTGGAACTGCGGGGCATCCACTCGCACATCGGCTCGCAGATCTTCGACACGGCCGGTTTCGAGGTGGCCGCCCGCCGGGTGGTCGGCCTGCTGGCGCAGATCCGCGACGAGCACGGCGTCGAGCTGCCCGAGATCGACCTCGGCGGCGGCCTCGGCATCGCGTACACCAGCGACGACGACCCGCGCGAGCCGGCCGAGATCGCGGCCGCGCTGGCCGACATCGTCCGCCGCGAGTGCGCCGCCGCGAACCTGAACGCCCCCCGGCTGAGCGTGGAGCCGGGCCGGGCGATCGTCGGTCCGACCGCGTTCACGCTGTACGAGGTCGGCACCGTCAAGCCGCTGGAGGGCCTGCGCACCTACGTCAGCGTGGACGGCGGGATGTCCGACAACATCCGCACCGCGCTGTACGACGCCGAGTACTCGGTCGCCCTGGTGTCGCGCAGCAGCGACGCCGAGCCGATGCTGGCCAGGGTGGTGGGCAAGCACTGCGAGTCCGGCGACATCGTCGTCCGGGACGCCTTCCTGCCGGCCGACCTGGCCCCCGGCGACCTGATCGCGGTACCCGCCACCGGCGCCTACTGCCGCTCGATGGCGAGCAATTACAACCACGCCCTGAAGCCCCCGGTGCTCGCCGTCAGGGACGGTGCGGCCCGGGTGATCGTCCGGCGCGAGACGGAGGAGGATCTCCTGCGTCTCGATATCGGATGACGAAATCCTTGTCTCAGATCATGGAACGACCGTAGATCCGTGCGGAAAGTCCCGGAGACTGGTACGGACCGAAGTTCCCGGCGGGCCAGGAAAACCGCCGGAAATACCGAAGCACGATGAATGCAGAGCGGAGTCGGATGATGCGTACGCGCCCGCTGAAGGTGGCGTTGCTGGGTTGTGGTGTGGTGGGCTCCGAGGTGGCGCGCATCATGACGACGACGGCCGACGACCTCGCCGCTCGCATCGGCGCCCCGGTGGAGCTGGCCGGGATCGCGGTCCGCCGGGCCGGGCGGGTGCGCCCGGGCGTGCCCGAGCACCTGCTCACCACCGACGCCGAGGCCCTGGTCAGCCGGGACGACGTCGACGTGGTGGTCGAGGTCGTGGGCGGCATCGAGCCGTCCAAATCCCTGCTGCTGTCGGCCTTCGAGCACGGTGCCTCGGTGGTCAGCGCCAACAAGGCGCTGCTCGCCCAGGACGGCACCGAACTGCACGCGGCGGCCGCCCGGGCCGGGGTGGACCTCTACTACGAGGCCGCGGTGGCGGGCGCGATCCCGCTGCTGCGCCCGCTGCGCGAGTCCCTCGCCGGCGACAAGGTCAACCGGGTGCTGGGCATCGTCAACGGCACCACCAACTTCATCCTCGACAAGATGGACACCACCGGCGCCGGCTACTCGGAGGCGCTGGAGGAGGCCACCGCGCTGGGCTACGCCGAGGCCGACCCGACGGCCGACGTGGAGGGCTTCGACGCCGCCGCCAAGGCCGCGATCCTGGCCGGCATCGCCTTCCACACCAAGGTCACCGCGGCGGACGTCTACCGCGAGGGCATCACCGAGGTGACCGCGGCCGACATCGCCTCCGCGAAGGAGATGGGCTGCGTGGTCAAGCTGCTCGCGATCTGCGAGCGCGCGGCCGACGGCGAGTCCGTCACCGCCCGGGTCCACCCGGCGATGATCCCGCTCTCGCACCCGCTGGCCTCGGTCCGGGAGGCGTACAACGCGGTGTTCGTCGAGGCCGAGGCGGCCGGCCGACTGATGTTCTACGGCCCGGGCGCGGGCGGTTCGCCGACCGCCTCCGCGGTGCTCGGCGACCTCGTCGCGGTCTGCCGCAACAAGCTGGCCGGTGCCACCGGTCCCGGTGACTCGCTGTACACCCGGCTGCCCGCCAAGCCGATGGACGAGGTGGTCACCCGCTACCACGTCAGCCTGGACGTGGACGACCGCGCGGGCGTGCTCGCCCAGGTCGCGTCCGTCTTCGCCGAGCACGGCGTCTCCATCGACACCGTGCGCCAGCAGGGCCGCGACGGCGACGCCTCGCTCGTCGTGGTCACCCACCGTGCCACCGACGCCGCGCTGTCGGCGACGGTCGACAAGCTCCGCGCGCTGGACAGCGTGCGGGACGTGGCCAGCATCATGCGGGTCGAAGGGGAATAAGGAACTGCCATGAACGCCGTTGCCGAGAACGTCGTCCGAGGCGCGCACACCCACCAGTGGCGCGGCCTGATCGAGGAGTACCGGGACCGCCTGCCGGTCACCGCGGCCACCCCGGTGGTCACCCTGCTGGAGGGCGGCACGCCCCTGGTCCCCGCCCAGGTGCTCTCCGAGCGCACCGGCTGCGAGGTCTACCTCAAGGTCGAGGGCGCCAACCCGACCGGTTCCTTCAAGGACCGCGGGATGACGATGGCCATCTCCAAGGCCAAGGAGGAGGGCGCGCAGGCGGTCATCTGCGCGTCCACCGGCAACACCTCGGCCTCCGCCGCCGCGTACGCGGTGCGGGCCGGGATGGTCTCCGCGGTGCTCGTCCCGCAGGGCAAGATCGCCCTCGGCAAGATGGGCCAGGCGCTGGTGCACGGGGCGAAGATCCTGCAGGTCGACGGGAACTTCGACGACTGCCTCACCCTTGCGCGTGAACTGTCCGAGAAGTACCCGGTGGCCCTGGTCAACTCCGTGAACCCGGTGCGGATCGAGGGCCAGAAGACCGCCGCCTTCGAGATCGTCGACATGCTCGGCGACGCCCCGGACATCCACGTCCTGCCGGTCGGCAACGCGGGCAACATCACCGCGTACTGGAAGGGTTACCGCGAATACTCCGCGGACGGCCTGGCCACCCGCACCCCGCGGATGTGGGGCTTCCAGGCCGCCGGCTCGGCCCCGATCGTGGACGGCGCCCCGGTGCTGAAGCCGCAGACCATCGCCACCGCGATCCGGATCGGCAACCCGGCCTCCTGGGACTTCGCGCTCGCCGCGCGGGACGAGTCCGGCGGCCTCATCGACAAGGTGACGGATCGTCAGATCCTGTCCGCCTACCGGCTGTTGGCCTCCCAGGAGGGCGTCTTCGTGGAGCCCGCCTCGGCCGCCTCGGTGGCCGGTCTGCTGGCCAAGGCGGAGGCCGGTCTGGTCGACCCGGGCCAGCGGATCGTCTGCACCGTGACCGGCAACGGCCTCAAGGACCCGGACTGGGCGGTGGCCGGCGCGCCGCAGCCGCAGATCGTCCCGGTGGACCCGGAGGCCGCGGCCCTGAGCCTCGGCCTGCTGGACCGCTAGCGGGGTCTGACACTTCGACGGGCCGACCCTTTCGGGGGTCGGCCCGTCAAAGTTCTCCACTGACACTTTTGTGTCAATTCCGCTTCGCATTCCGATCCGATTTCACCCCGCTCTTTGACGGAGCGGGGTGCGTATTCCGGCCAGAACCGGCAACACACCAGATCGAAGGCCCACGGGGTGTACCGCTCGGGAACCTCTCTTCGATACTCTGGCTTCGGCCGTGTGGCACATGCCCCGGGCCCGGTGCAGTCCGGGCCGCGCCGACGACTGTGACCGCCCGCCCCGGAGGGGGCCGCGATCCTTTCCCCCCACCCTCGCACCGACGACGCGCTCCGCGCCGCCCGATTTCCCCAGGAGAGTCCACCGCATGGCCGGTCCTGCGTTCCGTGCCGCCGCCGTCCGGGTCCGGGTTCCCGCGACCAGCGCCAACCTCGGCCCGGGCTTCGACGCCTTCGGGCTCGCGCTGGGCCTGTACGACGACGTGGTCGTCCGGGTCGCCGACTCCGGCCTCTCCGTCGACATCGCCGGCGAGGGTGCCGAGACGCTGCCGCGCGACGAGCGCCACCTGCTGATCCGCTCGATGCGCGCCGCCTTCGACCGGCTCGGCGGCCAGCCGCGCGGCCTCGAAGTGGTCTGCGCCAACCGGATACCGCACGGCCGGGGCCTCGGCTCCTCCTCCGCCGCCATCTGCGCCGGCATCGTGGCCGCCCGCGCCGTCACCATCGGCGGCCCGTCCGCGCTGGACGACGACGCGCTGCTGGCCCTCGCCTCCGAGCTGGAGGGCCACCCGGACAACGTCGCGGCCTGCCTGCGCGGCAACTTCACCATCGCCTGGACCGACGAGGAGTCGGCCAAGGCGGTCACCCTGGAGCCCTCCGAGCAGGTCGTCCCGGTGGTCTTCGTCCCGGCCGGCGCGGTGCTCACCGAGACCGCCCGCGGCCTGCTGCCGAAGACCGTCCCGCTGGCCGACGCCGCCGTCAACGCCGGCCGCTCCGCGCTGCTGGTGGAGGCGCTGACCAGGCGCCCCGAACTGCTCCTCGCCGCCACCGAGGACCGCCTGCACCAGGACTACCGGGCCTCCGCGATGCCGGACAGCGCCGCGCTGGTCGGCGCGCTGCGCGCCGAGGGCGTGCCCGCCGTCATCTCCGGGGCCGGCCCGACCGTCCTCGCGCTCACCGACGAGGCGGGCGCCGACAAGGTGCTCTCCTTCGCCGGGCACCACGGCCACGGCGGGGACCCGGCGTTCGCCGCGCACCGGCTGGACGTCGACCGCACCGGGGCCGTCGTGCTCCCGCTGGACGTCTGACCAGCCCGTCCGGGCCCGGCACCGGCCCCGCGCCGAGCCGGGCCCACCGGACACGATTGGCAAGCGCAAGGCTGGGGAATGTCCAAGGGGGTCGGTAGTGTTAACCTCATTGCTGCACCAGGTGCCCTCCGGGGCTCGGTGCGCCGCGTCCCGATCCCAGCACTCCACTGCCGTGGAGTCGCGGCGATGCACGGGGCGACGATTCTCCGGGAGCCCACCGCAGCGCGTACGCAGCCTGCCTGCGCGACATGCGGCCGCATCCCGAAGCCGTGACGGCACCTGACTCCCACCCGCGGCCTCCCACCTCGAGGCCAGGACGGGCGGAGCGCGGGCCACCGTCACGCGACGGGGGCCCGGGATTCGCAGGCAGCGTGGGGGTTACGCCCTCAGGGGAGGTCGACATACGACCGGCCCACGCGCCACTCAGCACCACCGTGCTTCATGCACCGCACCTCGCAGCTCTCCCTCGACGGGCTCCCGCCATTCGAGGGACCACCGCCTCGGACCGACGCAGTCGAGCGTCGGTCAGGACAGCACAACCGGTCGCCGAGCCAGACAGGCCGACGTCCGCTCCAGGGAAGGACCCTTAGTGAGCGACTCCACCGATCTGATGGGCGCGCGCCCGGACGCCGACGCGTCGGACGCAGCCGCCGCCCCCGCTGCCCCGGCGCGGCGCCGCCGCAGCGCCGCCGCGGGCCTGGACGGCATGGTCCTGGCCGAGCTGCAGAAGCTCGCCGCGGACCTTGGCATCACCGGTACCGGACGCATGCGCAAGAGCCAGCTGATCGAGACCATCAAGGAGAAGAGCGGCGGAGACCCGCTGCTCGCCGCCGGTGGCGCCCCGGCCGCCAAGCGCACCGCCGCCAAGGCGGACGCCGAGGCCCCGGCCGAGAAGCCGGCCCGCCGCACCAAGGCCGCCGCCAAGGCCGACGCCGAGGCCCCGGCCGCCGCCGAGCCGCAGGCCCAGATCGAGATCCCGGTCCAGGCCGCCGCCGAGACCGCCGCGCCGGCCCGTACCGAGCGCACCCGCCGTCGTGCCACCTCGGCCGCCGGCGCCCCCACCGCCCCGGCCGCCGAGGCCGCGGCCGAGGCCGCCACCGTCGCGGTGGCCGAGCCCAAGCAGGCCGAGGCCCGCCCGGCCGAGACCCGCGGCTTCGAGGGCCGCGAGGACGGCCGCGAGAGCCGTCGCGACCGCCGTGAGCGCCGCGACCGCCGCGAGGCCGGCGACCGCCGCGAGGGCGGCGAGCGCACCGAGGCCCAGGGCGGCGAGGCCCAGGACGGCGACTCCCGCGAGTCGCGTCGCGACCGCCGCAACCGCCGCGAGCGCGCCGACCGCCAGGGCCAGCCGCAGGGCGGCGGCCAGGGCGACCAGCAGGGCCGCCAGGGCCAGCAGACCCAGCAGGCCCAGCAGCCGCAGGCCCAGCAGGGCGGCTACGACGACGACGAGTTCGGCGAGGGCCGCCGGGGCCGGCGCGGTCGCTACCGCGACCGCCGTGGCCGTCGCGGCCGTGACGGCTTCGAGGCCGGCACCGTCGAGCCGCAGATCGGCGAGGACGACGTCCTGATCCCGGTCGCGGGCATCCTCGACATCCTCGACAACTACGCGTTCGTGCGCACCTCCGGCTACCTGCCGGGCCAGAACGACGTCTACGTCTCGCTCGCCCAGGTCCGCAAGAACGGCCTGCGCAAGGGTGACGCCATCACCGGTGCGGTCCGCCAGCCGCGCGAGGGCGAGCGCCGCGAGAAGTTCAACGCCATGGTGCGCCTGGACTCCGTCAACGGCATGGACCCGGAGAGCGGCCGCGGCCGCCCCGAGTTCAACAAGCTCACCCCGCTGTACCCGCAGGAGCGGCTGCGCCTGGAGACCGACCCGGGCGTGCTGACCACCCGGATCATCGACCTCGTGTCGCCGATCGGCAAGGGCCAGCGCGGTCTGATCGTCGCGCCGCCGAAGACCGGCAAGACGATGGTGCTGCAGGCGGTCGCCAACGCGATCACCCACAACAACCCCGAGTGCCACCTGATGGTCGTCCTGGTCGACGAGCGTCCGGAAGAGGTCACCGACATGCAGCGGTCGGTGAAGGGCGAGGTCATCTCCTCGACCTTCGACCGCCCGGCCGAGGACCACACCACCGTCGCCGAGCTGGCCATCGAGCGCGCCAAGCGCCTGGTCGAGCTGGGCCACGACGTGGTCATCCTGCTGGACTCGATCACCCGTCTGGGCCGCGCCTACAACCTGGCGGCGCCGGCCTCCGGCCGCATCCTGTCCGGTGGTGTCGACTCGACCGCGCTCTACCCGCCGAAGAAGTTCTTCGGTGCCGCGCGCAACATCGAGAACGGCGGCTCGCTGACCATCCTGGCCACCGCGCTGGTCGAGACCGGCTCGCGCATGGACGAGGTGATCTTCGAGGAGTTCAAGGGCACCGGCAACATGGAGCTCAAGCTCGACCGGAAGCTCTCGGACAAGCGCATCTTCCCGGCCGTCGACGTGGACGCCTCCAGCACCCGCAAGGAGGAGATCCTGCTCGGCAGCGAGGAGTTGGCCATCGTCTGGAAGCTGCGCCGGGTGCTGCACGCGCTCGACTCGCAGCAGGCGATCGAGCTGCTGCTGGACAAGATGAAGCAGACCAAGAGCAACGCCGAGTTCCTGATGCAGATCGCCAAGACCACCCCCGGCTCCGGCGACTGACCGTAGCCGGACGGCTGTCGAAGCACGGAACCCCGGATCGCGCGAGCGGTCCGGGGTTCCGTGCGTCCGCGCCGCTTTGTTCCAGAGTCGGGACAACTTGGGAGTCTTTGGATCATGTTGTCCGATTTATTCTGGACCGTATGGCCGAGCACAAGAGGATCCCGAGTCGCCGCCGCACGGTCCTGCGGACGGCAGCCTGCGCGTTCGTCGCACTCGTCGTCCTCGGCGCGGGTGCGGCGGTCTACGCGTACGTGAAGCTCAACGGCAACATCAAGAGCGTCGACATCGACGGCCGCCTCGGCGACGCCCGGCCGCCGGCCGCCACCGACGGCTCCTTCAACATCCTGGTGCTGGGCTCCGACTCGCGCGCCGGCGAGAACGGCGACCTGGCCGGCGGGAACACCGGTGACACCGCCCGCTCCGACACCGCGATGGTGGTGCACGTCAACCAGGACCACTCGCGGGCGCAGATCGTCTCGATACCGCGCGACACCCTGGTCACCCGCCCCGACTGCACCGACGCGAACGGCAAGGCCGTGCCCGGCGCCAAGCGCGCGATGTACAACAGCGCCTTCGAGAGCGGCGGCGCGGCCTGCGCGGTCAAGACCACCGAGCAGCTCACCGGCCTGCGGATGGACCACTACCTGCAGATCGACTTCGCCGGCTTCGCCCGGGTCGTGGACGCGATAGGCGGGGCCACCGTGACCACCACGGTGGCCATCCACGACAAGGACAGCGGGCTCGACCTGCCCGCCGGGCGGCACCACCTCGACGGGCAGCAGGCGCTGGCCTTCGTCCGCACCCGGCACGGCGTCGGCGACGGCAGCGACCTGGGCCGGATCGAGCTGCAGAAGCAGATGGTGAAGTCCCTGCTCCAGCAGGCCGGCGGGGCCGGACTGTTCACCGACCCGGTCAAGCTGTGGTCGATCGGCGACACCGTGACCAAGAGCATCACCACCGACTCCGCGCTGGGCTCGGTGAACTCCCTGGTGGGGCTCGTCCAGGAGCTCAAGGGGGTCGGGCCGGACCAGCTGAGCATGGTCACCGTGCCGGTGGAGACGGCCCCCGGCGACCCCAACCGGGTGGTCGAGCAGCAGCCGCAGGCCGACCAGCTCTGGGCGGCCCTCAAGGCCGACCGGGAGTTCCCGCAGGCGGTCGTCTCCGCGCAGCCGGAGAACCCCGCTCAGACCGCTGCCACGGCCCCCGCGACGGCCCCCGCGCGGACCGCGGGGAAGCCGACCGCGAAGGCCACGGCCACCCGCTGAGCGGGCCCGGAATATCCCGGAACGCGACCCGGTTTGGGAAGATGCGGCCGGTCCTGGCAGACTGGTCCGTCGGTCCCGGTTCACGTGCGGCACTCCAGCCGCCGACCCGGTGCCCTCCCGAAACCTAGGAGAACCCCTTGAAGCCCAACGTTCACCCCGAGTACGTGGTCACGCGCGTGACCTGCACCTGCGGCGCCGAGTTCACCACCCGCTCGACCGAGACCAGTGGCGAGATCCGCGCCGAGGTCTGCTCGCAGTGCCACCCGTTCTACACCGGCAAGCAGAAGATCCTCGACACCGGTGGCCGCGTGGCCCGCTTCGAGGCCCGCTTCGGCAAGCAGCACAGCGCGAAGGCCTAGCGCTCCCTCGGCGCCGGTTCCCGGCGCCCCCGTACGCGTAGTCGGGGGCGCTGGGGGCCGGCGCCGTTCGCGTCCCCCCGCGCGGTCCCCCCGCTTTTCCCCTCCCCACCAGATCCGAGCCCCCGGGAAGAAGGCCACCCCATGTTCGAGGCAGTCGAAGAGCTCCTCGTCGAGCACGCCGACCTCGAGACGAGGCTGGCCGACCCGTCCGTCCACGCCGACCAGGCCAACGCGCGCAAGCTGGCCAAGCGGTACGCTGAGCTGACCCCGATCACCCGGGTCTACCGGCAGTGGCGGCAGGCCGGCGAGGACATCGAGGCCGCGCGCGAACTCGCCGCCGAGGACCCGGAGTTCATCGCCGAGGTGAAGGACTCCGAGGCGCGCCGCGACGAGCTCACCGAGGAACTGCGCCTGTTGCTGGTGCCGCGCGACCCGAGCGACGACAAGGACGTCATCCTGGAGATCAAGGCGGGCGAGGGCGGCGAGGAGTCCGCGCTGTTCGCCGGAGACCTGCTCCGGATGTACCTGCGCTTCGCCGAGCGGATCGGCTGGAAGACCGAGATCATCGACTTCAACGAGTCCGACCTCGGCGGCTACAAGGACGTCTCGGTGGCCGTGAAGACCAAGGGCAACGCCGAGCCCGGCCAGGGCGTCTGGGCCCGGCTGAAGTACGAGGGCGGCGTGCACCGCGTGCAGCGCGTCCCCGCCACCGAGTCCCAGGGCCGCATCCACACCTCCGCGGCGGGCGTGCTGGTCACCCCCGAGGCGGAGGAGGTCGAGGTCGAGATCCTCGCCAACGACCTGCGGATCGACGTCTACCGGTCCTCCGGCCCCGGCGGCCAGTCGGTCAACACCACCGACTCCGCGGTCCGGATCACCCACCTGCCGACCGGTATCGTGGCGTCCTGCCAGAACGAGAAGAGCCAGCTGCAGAACAAGGAGCAGGCGATGCGCATCCTGCGTTCGCGGCTGCTGGCCGCCGCGCAGGAGGAGGCCGAGCGCGAGGCCTCGGACGCGCGCCGCAGCCAGGTCCGCACGGTGGACCGCTCCGAGCGGATCCGGACGTACAACTACCCCGAGAACCGCATCTCGGACCACCGCACCGGGTTCAAGGCGTACAACCTGGACCAGGTCCTGGACGGCGACCTGAACGCCGTGATCCAGTCCTGCGTGGACAAGGACGCGGCGGCCAAGCTCGCCGCGGCCCAAGAGAACTGAGACCGGCGCGCCCCAGCCCACGCGCAGCCCGGAAGCCGGAGCGCAGAAACAAGAGGTCGTACGGATGAACCTGCTGCTCGCGGAGGTGGCCCAGGCCACCCAGCGGTTGGCCGCGGCCGGCGTGCCGTCGCCGCGCTTCGACGCGGAGGAGCTCGCCGCCTACGTCCACAACGTCAAGCGAAGCCAGCTGCACACGGTCAAGGACGCCGACTTCGACGCCCGCTACTGGGAGGCGGTCTCCCGCCGCGAGGCGCGCGAGCCGCTCCAGCACATCACCGGACGGGCGTTCTTCCGCTACCTCGAACTGGAGGTCGGCCCCGGGGTGTTCGTGCCCCGGCCGGAGACCGAGACGGTCGTCGAGTGGGCCATAGACGCGGTGCGCGACATGGACGTGGCCGAGCCGCTGGTGGTGGACCTGTGCTCCGGCTCCGGCGCGATCGCCCTCGCCCTGGCCCAGGAGCTGCCGCGCTCCACCGTGCACGCCTTCGAGCTGGACGAGGGGGCGCTGCGGTACACCCGGCGCAACATCGACGCCAGCCCGGACCGCGCCCGGATCACCCTGCACGCCGGGGACGCCACCAAGGCCTTCGAGGACGACCGCTCCTGGGACGGCCGCTTCGACCTGGTGATCTCCAACCCGCCGTACATCCCGCTCACCGAGTGGGAGTACGTCGCGCCGGAGGCCCGCGACCACGACCCGCAGATGTCGCTGTTCTCCGGCGAGGACGGCCTGGACACCATCCGCGGCATCGAGCGGGTGGCCGCCCGGCTGCTGCGCCCGGGCGGCGCGGTGGTGATCGAGCACGCCGACCAGCAGGGCGGCCAGGTTCCGTGGATCTTCAACGAGGAACGCGGCTGGACGGACACCGCCGACCACCGCGACCTGAACAACCGGCCGCGCTTCACGACCGCCCGCAGGGTCGGGTCGTGAACATCCAGGCGCAGTACGACCGCCCGCAGGGTCGGGTCGTGAACATCCAGGCGCAGTACGACCGCCCGCAGGGTCGGGTCGTGACCGTCGGGCGCCGCAAGGCCGCGCAGTGACCGCCATGAGCCACTTCGGAAGGGGACCGCACCGATGAGCCGCCGCTACGACTGTGCCGATGCCGGGGACCGCGCCACCGGCCTGCGCGAGGCCGCCTCGGCCGTCCGCCGCGGCGAACTCGTCGTGATGCCCACCGACACGCTCTACGGGGTCGGTGCGGACGCCTTCTCCCCGGAGGCCGTCGGCGAGCTGATGACGGCCAGGGGCCGCGGCCGCAGCACCCCCTCCCCGGTGCTGGTCGGCTCGCCGACCACCCTGCACGGCCTGGTCACCGACTTCTCCGAGCAGGCCTGGGAGCTGGTCGACGCCTTCTGGCCAGGCGGGCTCACCCTGGTCGCCAAGCACCAGCCCTCGCTGCGCTGGGACCTCGGCGACACCCGCGGCACCGTCGCGGTCCGGATGCCGCTGCACCCGGTCGCCATCGAGCTGCTGAACGCCACCGGGCCGATGGCCGTCTCCAGCGCCAACCGGATCGGCGGGTCCTCCCCGCTGACCTGCGACGAGGCGCAGGGGCAGCTCGGCGACGCGGTCTCGGTCTACCTGGACGGCGGGTCCGCCGACCACGCCGCCGCCTCGTCCATCGTCGACGTCACCGGCAAGGTCCCGGTTCTGCTGCGGGCGGGCGCGATCAGCGTCGAGCAGCTGAGGGAGGTCGTCCCCGACCTGGAGGCCGGCAGTTGACGCCCACCGCCTCGCTGCACGCCGGGCCGGGCATAGCGCCGTACCTGAGCGTCGGCCCCAGGCCGCTGGACCACTTCCGGATCCTGTTCGTCTGCACCGGGAACATCTGCCGCTCACCGATCGCCGAGCGGCTCACCCGGCGTGAGCTGGACACCCGGCTGAGTCCGCGGGTGGCCGGGCGGATCCTGGTCGAGAGCGCCGGCACCTGGGGCCACGAGGGCGCGCCGATGGAGGACCACGCCGCGACCGTGCTCGACGAGTACGGCGCCGACAGCGGCGGCTTCACCGGCCGCGAGCTGCTGGACGAGCACGTGGTCGAGGCCGACCTGGTGCTCACCGCGACCCTGGACCACCGCGCCCAGGTGATCTCGATGGGGCACGAGGCGGGGCTGCGCACCTTCACGCTGAAGGAGTTCACCCGGCTGGTGCGGACGATCGATCCGGGCACCCTGCCGGACCCCCGGCGCGGCGCCGACGTCACCGAGCGGGCCCGCGCGCTGGTCCGGGCGGCCGCCGCGCTGCGCGGCTGGCTGCTGGCCGCCACCCCGGAGTCGGACGAGGTGGACGACCCGTACGGGGCGCCGATCGGCATGTTCCGCAACTGCGGCGAGGAGATATTCCACGCGGTCGACCCGGTGGTCACCGCGCTCACCGGCGTACCGGCGCACCGCTGACCCGCCGAACGGCCCCGTCCCGGCGGGCCGGGGGGCGGTGGCGGTCCTACGCTGGTCTGACCGACCCCGCAGCGCCCGGGAGCACCGCCATGACCGTCACCGATGCCGCCACCGGCCCGACCACGACGAAGGGGCGCCCCTGGGCGTCCGAGGCCCTGCACCGGGCGGATCCGCAGCTGGCCGACCTGCTGGCCGCGGAGGCGGAGCGGCGCGCCGAAACGATCCAGCTGCTGGCGGGGGAGAACCTCACCACCCCCGCCGTCCTGGCGGCCCTCACCGGCCCGCTGATCGACAAGTACGCCGAGGGCTACCCGGGCCGCCGGCACCACACCGGCTGCGCGCTGGCGGACGCCGCCGAGCTGCTGGCGGTCGACCGGGCGCGCGAGCTGTTCGCCGCCCCGCACGCCAACGTCCAGCCCCGGTCGGTGACTTCGGCGATGCTCGCGGCGTACGCGGCGCTGCTGAAGCCCGGTGACGGGGTGCTGGCCATGTCGCTGGAGCACGGCGGTCACCTGAGCTGCGGCTCGCGCGCCAACTTCTCCGGCCGCTGGTTCGACTTCACCGGGTACGGCGTGCGCGAGCACGACGGGCTGATCGACCTCGACCAGGTGCGCGACCTGGCCCGTCGGCACCGCCCCAAGGCCATCGTGGCGGGCTCGATCTCCTACCCCCGGCACCCGGACTGGGCGGCCTTCCGGGAGATCGCCGACGAGGTGGACGCCTATCTGATCGCCTCCGCCGCGCAGACCACCGGTCTGGTCGCGGCCGGTGTGGCGCCCTCGCCGGTGCCGTACGCCGACGTCACCGTGGCGGCCACCCACAAGCTGCTGCGCGGCCCGCGCGGCGGCCTGCTGCTGTGCACGGCGGAGCTCGCGGAGCGGATCGACCGCGCGGTGTTCCCGTTCAGCCAGGGCGGCGCGGCGATGAACGAGGTGGCCGGCAAGGCGGTGGCCCTCGCGGAGGCCTCCACGCCCGCCTACCGGGCGTACGCGGAGCGGACGGTGTCCGGGGCGCGGATGCTGGCCGAGGGGCTCGCAGAGGCCGGAATGCGCCCCCTGACGGGTGGTACCGACACCCACCTGGTGACGGCCGACGTCAGCCCGCTCGGGGTGACCGGCGCGGAGGCCGAGCGGCGCTGCGCCGCGGCCGGGCTGCTGCTCGGCAAGTGCGCGCTGCCCTTCGACCCGGCGCCGCCCGCCGAGGCCTCCGGAATCCGGCTCGGCACCGGCACGGTGACCAGTCAGGGGATGGGCGGGGCGGAGCTGTCCGAGATCGCCGGGCTGGTCGCGCGGGTGCTCGCCGGGGGCCCGGTGGCGCCGATCGCGACCCGGGTCCGGGAGCTCGCGCGGACCTTCGGCGACCCGACCTGAGCGCGGTTCCGGGGGGCGGGTCGGAGCCGGTCCCGGCACGGTCCGTCCACGGGCATCCCGATCTCCTACCCGGGAGGGCGAACCGCGATGCACGCCCCGGGCGTCCGACTCAATAAGGTGTGTGCCGTGGCGACGCACCTCGAACCCCGGGAAGGCAGGGGAGTACCTTCGGTACTTCCCCGTTCGACAGTGATGCAGGAGGCCAGTGGTGCGTGAGTATCTGCTGGTGCTGTTCTGCACCGCCGCCGTCACCTACCTGCTGACCGGCCCGGTCCGGAAGTTCGCCATCGCGGCCGGCGCCATGCCGCCGGTGCGCGCCCGTGACGTGCACCGCGAGCCCACTCCGCGGCTCGGCGGCATCGCGATGTTCGGCGGGCTCTGCGCGGGCATCCTGGTCGCTTCGCAGCTCGACAACCTGAGCAAGGTGTTCCAGGGGGGCACCGACATCCGCGCGCTGCTGTCCGGCGCGGGGATCATGTTCCTGCTCGGTGTGCTCGACGACAAGTGGGGCGTGGACGCCCTGGTGAAGCTCGGCGGCCAGATGATCGCCGCCGGTGTGATGGTCTGGCAGGGCGTCACGGTGATCACCCTCCCGGTGCCCGGCGTCGGCGCGGTCGCGGTGAGCCCGACCCAGGGCATGGTCATCTCGGTCACCCTGGTCGTCGTCATGGTCAACGCGGTGAACTTCATCGACGGTCTGGACGGCCTGGCCGGCGGCATGGTCTGCATCGCCGCGATGGCGTTCTTCCTGTACAGCTACCGGCTCTGGTACGGCTACACGATCACCGACGCGGCCCCCGCCGTGCTGTTCAGCGTGCTGCTGATCGGCATGTGCCTGGGCTTCCTGGCGCACAACATGCACCCGGCGCGGATCTTCATGGGCGACTCCGGCTCGATGATGCTGGGCCTGATGCTGGCCGTCGCCGCGATCTCCATCACCGGCCGGGTCGACCCGGACCTGATCAACAACGAGACCGGTTCGCAGACCGCCACCGTGCACGCCCTGGTGCCGATCTACATCCCGCTGCTGCTGCCGCTGACGGTCATCGCGCTGCCGCTGGCCGACCTGCTGCTCGCGGTGGTGCGCCGCACCTGGGCCGGCCAGTCGCCGTTCGCGGCGGACAAGCGCCACCTGCACCACCGACTGCTGCAGGTCGGGCACTCGCACAGCCGCGCCGTGCTGATCATGTACTTCTGGGCCGCGCTGATCGCCTTCGGCACGGTGGCCTTCTCGGTGACCAACACCGGCCGCGCCGTCGTCCTGACGCTCGCCGGGCTCTGCCTGCTCGGCCTGGTGGTGCTGCTGACCCCGCGGTTCCGGCCGCGCGCCCCGCGGGCGGTGCAGTCCTTCGTCCCGCCGCGCTACCGCCGCCAGCCGTCCGGTCCGATGGCTGAACTGTCGGCGAAGGACAAGCAACTTCTGGGTGAAGCCGGTCAGGGCTCCTCCGAGCCTGCCGACCACCGCCCCGCCAGCGGCCGCCGCTGACAAGGGAGTTGACGATCCGCCAGATGGCTTCACCCGTACGGCGGATTCGTTGAGCCGTTGGTGTGACAGGTGCCACACATTCATGGTAAAGCTCTCATCAAATAGTTTGTGATACCGTTCACGAGTACCGAGAACACGCCGAAAGACCTGACAGGTGGATGACTTCCGTCCCTGTCGGTCACCTTCGACGGGCCCGCCGTTCCTGCGGGCGGCCCGGCGGCGATGCCTCGGTCCGGTGTCACCCGCCACCGCTGTGCCCGTCCCCCGCCACATCGACATGCCGCCGGAGCTGCCGACATGCCGTCCACCGACGCCCGGATCCTCCGAGGCGCCGCGATTCCCACTGCGGTCGCCGGGATCATCGCCATGGCGATCTCGTTCGCCGTCGCCGGTGGGAAGGGGTTGCTCGGCGCCCTCTTCGGCGCCCTGCTGGTGATGGCCTTCTTCAGCTTCGGCCAGGTCGCGCTCGACCGGCTGACCAGGTCGAACCCGCACATCCTGATGGCCGCCGGCCTGCTCGTGTACACCACGCAGATCCTGCTGGTCGGCATCGTGCTCGCGATCTTCAAGAACACCGAGTTGTTCAACCGGCAGGCGTTCGCCTTCACCCTGCTCGGCTGCGCCCTGATCTGGACGGGCTTCCAGGTGCGCGGCGCGCTCAAGGCCAAGACCTTCTACGTCGACACCGACGCCTCGGAAAAGAAGGGCGACAAGCCCTCCGACTCGGGACGTCAACAGTGACGAGGCCCGGCTGTCCCCCCAACGAGGGGGGCGGTGTTTATGCCGCACTGACGGCCTGCTATCGTCCGTCGCAACAACGGAGTACGGGAAGAGGCCTGGTCTGTCCGGACAGCGGACCGATCGCCCCCCGGACCCGCGCAGTCTTCGATGATCCCGCAGTCGCGCAGCGCGCCGTCGCGCGGGGTCGGCGAGAAACCCATCAAGTTCCAGTGCCGCTCCGTGGCCTCAGGCCACGCCGACACACCGAGGGTGCCGTATCCATGCGTCACGACGAAGGAGTCCGTGGTGAGTGCTGAACTCACGTCGTACCTCGCCTCAGGCAGTTGCCACTTCGGGGACGCTGGTTGTGGCTTCCCGGCTCCGGGTCTGAACGAGTTCGACTTCAAGCCGATCTTCTCGATCGGCAGCTTCGAGTTCAACAAGCCGATGCTGCTGTCGATTGTCGCTGCCGTGCTGGTGGTCGGCTTCTTCTGGGCGGCCTTCGCCAAGCCGAAGCTGCTGCCGGGCAAGATGCAGCTGGTCGGCGAGATCGGCTACGACTTCGTCAAGCGCTCCATCGTGCTGGAGACGATCGGCAAGAAGGGCGAGAAGTACGTCCCGATGCTGGTCTCGATGTTCTTCTTCGTCTGGCTGATGAACATCATGTCGATCATCCCGTTCGCGCAGTTCCCCGTGACGGCGGCGATCGCGTTCCCGGCCGGCCTCGCGGGTGTCGTGTGGATCACCTACATGACGCTGACCTTCAAGAAGCACGGCTTCGTCGGCGGTCTGAAGAACCTCTGCTGGCCGTCGGGCATCCCCGGCTGGGTCATGTTCATCCTGGTGCCGATCGAGTTCTTCTCGAACATCTTCGTGCGCCCCTTCACGCTCGCGGTCCGAGCCTTCGCGAACATGTTCGCCGGCCACCTGCTGATCGTGATGTTCTCCATCGCCTCCTGGTACCTGCTCAGCCCGACCCTGGGCGCGCTGTACGGCTCGGCCTCGTTCGTCGTCGCCGTCGGCCTGACCGCCTTCGAGCTGCTGGTCCAGTTCCTGCAGGCCTACATCTTCGTGATGCTGGCCAGCAGCTACATCGCCGGTGCCCTGGAAGAGGCGCACTGAGCCTGAGGCCCTGGCCTCTCGTGAACCACCATCCGGATCGCCCGGTGGCCAATCACCACCGGTTCACCACCCCCTGCAAAGGACACAACTGCAATGACCATGATCGCTGAGGGCGTCGTCGGTTCCATCGCTTCCGTCGGTTACGGCCTTGCCGCCATCGGCCCCGGCATCGGCGTCGGTCTGATCTTCGGTAACGGTGTCCAGGCCATGGCCCGCCAGCCCGAGGCTGCCGGTCTCATCCGTTCCAACATGTTCATCGGCTTCGCGCTGACCGAGGCGCTCGCGCTCATCGGCATCGTCATGCCGTTCGTGTTCGGCACCGGCAAGTAATTCCGGCACACCGGTAGTCCCACCAGACGAAAGGTTCAGATATGAACCCCGTGGTCTTCCTCGCGGAAGAGGAGAAGATGAACCCTCTTCTCCCCGCTTGGCCCGAGGTCATCATCGGCCTGCTCTGCTTCTTCATCGTCTTCGGTCTGCTCGGCAAGAAGCTCCTCCCCAGCATCGAGAAGGTGCTGTCGGAGCGCCGGGACGCCATCGAGGGCGGCATGGAGCGCGCCGAGGCCGCTCAGGCCGAGGCCCAGGCCGTGCTTGAGCAGTACCGTGCCGAGCTCGCCGAGGCGCGTCACGAGGCCGCCCGCATTGTCGAGCAGGCTCGCGAGCAGGGCGCCGCCCAGCTCGCCGAGATGCGCGAGGAGGGCCAGCGTCAGCGCGAGGCCATCGTCGCGGCCGGTCACGCCCAGATCGAGGCCGACAAGAAGCAGGCGACTGCCGCCCTGCGCCAGGACGTGGGCTCGCTGGCCACCCAGCTGGCGACCCGCATCGTGGGTGAGTCCCTCGAGGACAGCGCCCGGCAGAGCGGTGTGATCGACCGCTTCCTGGACGAGCTGGAGGCCAAGGCCGCCGTTGCTCAGGGTGCGGCCAAGTGATCGGCGCCAGCCGTGAGGCCCTCGCCGCCGGCCGGCAGAACCTGGAGAGCCTGACCGACTCCACCTCGGTGGACGCGGCCAAGCTCGCCGAGGAGCTCACCGCCGTCACGGCCGTGCTGGACCGTGAGGTGTCGCTGCGCCGCGTCCTGACCGACCCGTCCCGGTCGGGCCAGGACAAGGCCCAGCTGGTCACCTCGCTGCTGACCGGTCAGATCTCCGGCGAGGCCGTCGACCTGGTCTCCGGGCTGGTCCGCTCCCGCTGGTCGGGCTCGCGTGACCTGGTGGACGCGATCGAGGAGCTCGCCGCGTACGCCGAGATCATCGCCGCGGACAAGGCCGGCGCCCTGGACGACGTCGAGGACGAGGTCTTCCGCTTCGGCCGGGTGGTGAGCGGCTCGCACGAGCTGCGCGCCGCGCTGACCGAGCCGAAGGCCGGTGCCGTCGCCAAGGCCGAGCTGATCAAGAAGCTGCTCGGCGGCCGCGCCCACGCCGGCACCGTCCGGCTGGTCACCGCCCTCGTCAACGCGCCGCGTGGCCGTAGCCTGGAGCAGGGCCTCGAGTCCTACTCGAAGCTCGCCGCCGCTCGCCGCGGCCGCGTGGTGGCCCTGGTCACCAGCGCGGTGCCGCTGTCCGACACGCAGAAGGAGCGCCTGTCCGGTGCTCTGGGTCGGATGTACGGCCGCCAGGTCCACCTGAACATCGACGTCGACCCCGAGGTCGTCGGTGGTGTCCGGGTGCAGATCGGCGACGAGATCATCGACGGCACCGTGTCGAGCCGCCTCGAGGGCGCTCGCCAGCAGCTCGAAGGCTGAGCACCGAAGCAGCACATCCGACCCTCGGTCGGGAAACCGGCTCCCCAAGGAGCCGGCAAATCGTACGGCCGGTTCGGAAGACCCGGCCGAGAGTCGAATACTTGCGGCCCTCAATGGCGGGCCGAGGATCGCAAACTAGGAGAGCAGGGAAGCCTGATGGCGGAGCTTACGATCCGTCCGGAGGAGATCCGGGACGCGCTGGCCGACTTTGTCCAGTCGTACCAGCCGGACGCCGCTTCTGTGGAAGAGGTCGGCACGGTCACTGACGCGGCGGACGGCATCGCGCATGTCGAGGGTCTGCCCTCGGTCATGGCGAACGAGCTGCTGAAGTTCGAGGACGGCACGCTCGGCCTCGCGCTGAACCTCGACACCCGCGAGATCGGTGTCGTCATCCTCGGTGAGTTCGGCGGCATCGAAGAGGGCCAGACCGTGCGCCGCACCGGTGAGGTCCTCTCGGTTCCGGTCGGCGACGGCTACCTGGGCCGCGTCGTGGACCCGCTGGGCAACCCGATCGACGGCCTGGGCGAGATCGCCGCCGAGGGTCGCCGCGCCCTGGAGCTGCAGGCCCCCGGCGTCATGGCCCGCAAGTCGGTCAAGCAGCCGCTGCAGACCGGCATCAAGGCCATCGACGCGATGACCCCGATCGGCCGCGGCCAGCGCCAGCTGATCATCGGTGACCGCCAGACCGGCAAGACCGCGGTGGCCGTCGACACGATCATCAACCAGCGCGACAACTGGCGCTCGGGCGACCCGGAGAAGCAGGTCCGCTGCATCTACGTCGCCGTGGGCCAGAAGGGCTCCACCATCGCGTCCGTCCGCGGCGCCCTGGAGGAGGCCGGCGCGCTGGAGTACACCACCATCGTGGCCGCTCCCGCCTCCGACCCGGCCGGCTTCAAGTACCTCGCCCCGTACACCGGTTCGGCCATCGGCCAGCACTGGATGTACGCCGGCAAGCACGTCCTGATCATCTTCGACGACCTGTCGAAGCAGGCCGAGGCCTACCGCTCCGTCTCCCTGCTGCTGCGCCGCCCGCCGGGCCGCGAGGCCTACCCGGGTGACGTCTTCTACCTGCACTCCCGCCTGCTGGAGCGCTGCGCCAAGCTGAACGACGAGCTGGGCGGCGGCTCGATGACCGGTCTGCCGATCATCGAGACCAAGGCCAACGACGTCTCGGCGTACATCCCGACCAACGTCATCTCCATCACCGACGGCCAGTGCTTCCTGGAGTCCGACCTGTTCAACGCCGGCATCCGCCCGGCCGTGAACGTCGGTATCTCGGTCTCCCGCGTCGGTGGCTCCGCCCAGATCAAGGCCATGCGCTCGGTCGCCGGCCGTCTGCGCCTGGACCTCGCCCAGTACCGTGAGCTGGAGGCCTTCGCCGGCTTCGGTTCCGACCTGGACGCGGCCTCCAAGGCCCAGCTGGAGCGCGGTGCGCGCATGGTCGAGCTGCTGAAGCAGGGCCAGTACCAGCCGTTCCCGGTCGAGGAGCAGGTCGTCTCCATCTGGGCCGGCACCACCGGCAAGCTGGACGACGTCCCGGTCGCCGAGATCCGCCGCTTCGAGCGCGAGTTCCTGGACCACGTGCGCCTGCAGCACAAGGACCTGCTCGCCGGCATCGTCGAGACCGGCCTGCTGGCCGACGGCACCATCGACGCGCTGACCAGCGCCATCGAGGCCTTCAAGCAGGGTTACCAGACCGCCGACGGCAAGCTGCTCTCCGAGCAGGCCTGAGTCCGGTAGCGAGGGAAAGGACGTAACGACCCATGGGAGCACAGCTTCGGGTCTACAAGCGCCGGATCCGCTCTGTCACCGCGACGAAGAAGATCACCAAGGCGATGGAGATGATCTCCGCGGCGCGCATCGGCAAGGCGCAGCGCGCGGTGGCGGCCTCCGCTCCGTACGCCGATGAGCTCACCCGGGCGGTGACGGCGGTGGCCACCCGGTCCAACGCCAAGCACCCGCTCACCACCGAGAACCCGAACGCCAAGCGCGCGGCCGTCCTGCTGATCACGGCGGACCGCGGCCTGGCCGGCGGTTACTCGTCCAACGCCATCAAGGCCTCGCTGACGCTCACCGAGCGCCTGCGCGGCGAGGGCAAGGACGTGGTGACCTACATCGTCGGTCGGAAGGGTCTGTCGTACTACACCTTCCGCAACCTGACGGTGGCGGACTCGTGGACGGGCTTCTCGGACAAGCCGACCTACGGTGACGCGAAGATGGTGGCGGCCGAGCTGATCGAGGCCTTCACGGCCGAGACCGGCGGCGTGGACGAGCTCCACGTGGTCTCGACCGAGTTCGTGTCCATGCTGACGCAGGACGCGGTGGAGGCCCGGCTGCTGCCGCTGAAGCTGGACGAGGTCCAGCTCAGCGACCAGACGCCGGCCAAGTCGGAGATCTTCCCGCTGTACGACTTCGAGCCGTCGGCGGAGGGCGTCCTCGACGCGCTGCTGCCGCGGTACGTCGAGAGCCGGATCTACAACGCGCTGCTGCAGTCGGCCGCTTCCGAGCACGCCGCCCGCCGCCGCGCGATGAAGAGCGCGACGGACAATGCCGGCGAGCTCATCAAGTCGCTCACGCGGCTTGCCAACTCGGCCCGTCAGGCCGAGATCACCCAGGAAATCAGCGAGATCGTCGGTGGCGCCAACGCGCTCGCTGACGCGAGCCGCGGGAGCGAATGAGTATGACCACCACTGTTGAGCCGACCACGGCGACGGGCCGCGTCGCGCGGGTCATCGGCCCGGTCGTCGACGTGGAGTTCCCCGTCGACGCGATTCCGGACATGTTCAACGCCCTGCACGTCGAGGTGGACAACCCCGACGGCACGGGCAAGAAGACCCTGACCCTCGAGGTCGCCCAGCACCTCGGCGACGGCCTGGTCCGCGGCATCTCGATGCAGCCGACCGACGGCCTGGTCCGCGGCGCGCAGGTCACCGACACCGGTGCGGCCATCTCCGTGCCGGTCGGCCAGATCACCAAGGGCAAGGTGTTCAACGCCCTGGGTGAGGTCCTGAACGTGGACAAGGCGGAGTTCGACTCCCAGGTCGAGGTCCGCTGGCCGATCCACCGCAAGGCCCCGAACTTCTCCGAGCTCGAGTCGAAGACCGAGATGTTCGAGACCGGCATCAAGGTCATCGACCTGCTCACCCCGTACGTCCAGGGTGGCAAGATCGGTCTGTTCGGTGGTGCCGGTGTCGGCAAGACCGTTCTGATCCAGGAGATGATCTACCGCGTCGCCGAGAACTTCGGTGGTGTGTCGGTGTTCGCCGGCGTCGGTGAGCGCACCCGTGAGGGCAACGACCTCATCGACGAGATGGTCGACTCGGGCGTTCTGGACAAGACCGCGCTGGTCTTCGGCCAGATGGACGAGCCGCCGGGCACCCGTCTGCGCGTCGCGCTCTCCGCGCTGACCATGGCGGAGTACTTCCGCGACGTCGAGAAGCAGGACGTGCTCCTCTTCATCGACAACATCTTCCGGTTCACCCAGGCCGGTTCCGAGGTGTCGACCCTGCTCGGCCGCATGCCCTCCGCGGTGGGCTACCAGCCGAACCTGGCCGACGAGATGGGTCTCCTGCAGGAGCGCATCACCTCGACCCGCGGTCACTCGATCACCTCGATGCAGGCGATCTACGTCCCCGCGGACGACCTGACCGACCCGGCCCCGGCCACCACCTTCGCCCACCTGGACGCGACCACCGTTCTGTCGCGCCCGATCTCGGAGAAGGGCATCTACCCGGCCGTCGACCCGCTGGACTCCACGTCCCGCATCCTCGACCCGCGGTACATCGCGCAGAACCACTACGACACGGCCGTCCGTGTCAAGGGGATCCTGCAGAAGTACAAGGACCTCCAGGACATCATCGCCATCCTCGGTATGGACGAGCTGTCCGAAGAGGACAAGATCACGGTCCACCGTGCCCGTCGCATCGAGCGCTTCCTCTCGCAGAACACCTACGTGGCGAAGCAGTTCACCGGTGTCGAGGGTTCGACCGTGCCGCTGGCGGAGACCATCGAGGCCTTCAACTCGATCGCGGACGGCAAGTACGACTCCGTCCCGGAGCAGGCCTTCTTCATGTGCGGTGGCATCGAGGACCTCGAGAAGAACGCCGCCGAGCTGGCGAAGAAGTAATCGCGGCCGGTAGCAGCTGAGTGACCGTGAGGGGTGGGCCCCAACCCTGGGACCCACCCCTCGCGTCGCATCGGCTGTGATTCCGGTCAAATCCGTGCCGCCGGTTTCATGCCGGGGGCGCGGGGCCGTTATTCTTACCGAAACTCCCGAGTAATCGGGGGTTGCATGAGCCTAGGAGCCCACGTTGGCTGAGCTGCACGTCGAGCTGGTCGCAGCCGACCGCAAGGTGTGGTCCGGTGCGGCCACCATCGTCGTCGCCCGTACGGCCTCCGGTGACACCGGCATCATGCCGGGCCACACCCCGGTGCTGAGCGTGCTGGAGACCGGTCCGGTCACCATCCGCACGGTGGACGGCGGCACCGTCGTCGCCGCGGTGCACGGCGGCTTCATCTCCTTCGCCGACAACAAGCTGTCTCTGCTCGCGGAGATCGCCGAGCTGGCGGACGAGATCGACGTCGCGCGTGCCGAGCGCGCGCTGGAGCAGGCCAAGTCGGACCTGGACGCGCACGCCGAGCGGCGCGCCGAGGTCCGTCTGTTCGCGGCGCGCGGCCTCAAGGCCCACGCCTGAGTGAGCCGGACCCCGGCTTAGCGGGGTCGACCGACGGTCCCGGGGACGCGTGAGCGTGACCCCGGGACTGTCGTCGTAGTTGGTAGGTCAGCGCGGTCGCTTGATACGACCGCTACGGGGAACGCGGGTAGCGAGGAGGTAGGTGAGCATGGTCCTCGCGCTTGTGGTGTGTGCGGCGGTCGTGGCGCTGGGTGTGATCGGCCTGATGGCCTTCGCCGTCCGACGCCGCCTGATCCAGCGGGTGGGCGGCACGTTCGACTGCAGCTACCGGCTCAAAATGCCCGCCGACGCCTCCACGCAGCCCGACCTCGACGAGAACGGCAAACCCACCTCCGCCCCGGTCCCCCCGACCGACGGCAAGGGGTGGGTTTTTGGTATCGGCCGGTACAGCGGCGACTCGATCGAGTGGTTCCGGGTCTTCTCGTACGCCCCGCGCCCGCGCAAGGTGCTGCCGCGGCGGGAGATCGAGGTGCTCGGCCGGCGCTACCCGGAGGGCCAGGAGGAACTGGCGCTGCTCTCCGGCTCGGTGGTGCTGCGCTGCCTGCACAACGGGGCGCCGCTGGAGCTGGCGATGAGCGAGGACGCGCTGACCGGCTTCCTCGCCTGGCTGGAGGCGGCTCCGCCCGGGCAGAGGGTCAACGTCGCGTAGCGACGGGACCCTCGGATGGGGGCACCGCCCGGCCGAAGGCCGGGAGGGCCGGTGTCGCCTGACGGCGGCCTGCGGGGTTAACGCGGCTTAACCGGCCCGGCTAGGGTGGCGGCATGGTCAATCTGACGCGCATCTACACCCGTACCGGCGATGACGGCACCACCGCGCTCGGCGACATGAGCCGGACCACCAAGACCGATCCTCGGCTGATGGCGTACGCCGACGCCAACGAGGCGAACGCGGCGATCGGGGTGGCCCTCGCGGTCGGGCAGCTGTCCGAGGACGTGGCGGCGGTGCTCGTCCGGGTCCAGAACGACCTGTTCGACGTCGGCGCCGACCTGTCCACCCCGGTGGTCGAGGACCCGAAGTACCCGCCGCTGCGGGTGCTGCAGTCCTACATCGACCGGCTGGAGGGGGACTGCGACCACTACCTGGAGCAGGTGGAGAAGCTGCGCAGCTTCATCCTGCCCGGCGGCACGCCCGGCGCGGCCCACCTGCACCTGGCCTGCACGGTGGTGCGGCGGGCCGAGCGCTCGACCTGGGCGGCGATCGCGGAGCACGGGGACACCGTCAACCCGCTGACCGCGAAGTACCTCAACCGGCTGTCCGACCTGCTGTTCATCCTGGCCCGGGTGGCGAACAAGGAGCGCGGCGACGTGCTCTGGGTCCCGGGCGAGAACCGCTGACCTCCCGGGACGGCGCGCGGGGCCGCCGACCCCGCGCGCGGGGCGCTCAGATCTGCTTCGCCGGGGCGTTCTCGACGACCCGGCCGTTCTCGACCAGCACGCCGGCCGGGGCCTCCTTGGGCCAGCGCGAGTAGCAGGCGGCCACGACCACGTTGACCACGGCCGCGATCCCGAGCCGCCAGTACCACTGGGCGAAGGTGCCGAAGTGCGCGGAGCCCGCCGAGAGCGGGACGAGCAGGGTGATCAGGCTGAGCGTGATCGCGGCCGAGACGACGGTGCGGCCGGCGATCTGCCACTCGTACCTGGTCCGCTCCGGGCCGTACTTCGGGGCGGGCAGCGGCTTGGGTCCGCCGGCGAAGCGGTGCAGGAAGTGCCGGTCGGCCCACCGGACCAGTGAGGGGCCGTAGCCGACGGAGAAGCCGGCGTAGCTCGCGGCGAGCGCGTGCGTCCAGCTCGCCTCGGCGCCGCCGCGCAGGTCGACGACGGTCAGCGCGTACAGGGCGAGGTCGACCGCCGGGAGGCCGAGCAGCAGCACGGTGCTGGTGCGGCGCCACCGCAGCAGGTAGCGGGCGGAGAGGGCGAGGCCGAGCACGATCCACCAGGAGATCTCGGCCGCGACGATGAGGGTGACGATCACGTTCTGCTCCCGGACGTTCGGCGGTGCCTCCAGCCTCGTGCGCGGGTACGCCCGTGTCGTCGTCGTGGGGTGCCGTCCCGGCCTGCATCTTTCGATGTAGCCGGGCTCCTCCGCGGACCGGAGCCGGGTGGGTCGCCGGGATGGTGAGATGGGGGCGTGCCCGTTCCGTCCCTCCCCCCGCGCCGGCTCGACCAGGTGATCGCCCTCTGCGGGCTGCTCGGCGGCGCCGTGCTGATCCTCTTCCGGGTGTACGAGAACGCCGACCACCTCCCGGTGTGGGCGGTGGCGCTGCCGATGCTCGTGATGGCCGGGCTGGAGCTGTGCCGGCGGACCAGGCCGGTGCTCGCGGTCTCGGTCGGCGGGCTGGCCTTCGCCGCCAGTCTGTTCACCGGCAGCCTGCTGGCGACGCTGATCATGTACACCGATCTGCTGTACGCGGCGGTGATCTACGGCAGCCGCCGGATGTCGCGGGTGCTGCACCTGACCGGCGGCTCGACCGTGCTGGTGCTCGCCAGCCTGACCTGGTACGCCGGCGGCACCGGCGCGGGGCTGCTGGTCGCGGTGGTCAGCTCGCTGGTCTTCCTGGCGCCGGTGTGGACCGGCGACGTGGTGCGCAAGCACCGGGAGGAGGCGGAGACCGAGCGGCTGCGGGCCGAACAGACCGCGCTGCTCTCGGAGATGGACCGGCGTGAGGCGGTCGGCGCCGAACGAGCCCGGATGGCAAGGGAGTTGCACGACGTGGTGGCCAACCACCTGTCGGCGATCGCGATCCACGCCACCGGCGCGCAGTCCGTCGCCAAGCGTCGCGGCCTGCCCGCGGACGACCCGATGGTGGAGGTGCTGGCGGTGATCCGGGAGAACAGCGTCCAGGGATTGGCCGAAATGCGTCGCATGATCGGACTGCTCCGGGAGAGCGGCGGGGGAGAGGTCGACGAGTCGTACGCGGCGCCCGACCTGGCCGCGGTGGACGCCCTGCTGGCCAAGGCCCGGGCGGCCGGCCAGGACGTCGGACTGGACTTCGAGCTGGCCGAGCACGGCGAGCGCGGGGACGTGCCGGTGCCGGTCGGCCTGGCCGCGTACCGGATCGTCCAGGAGTCGCTGACCAACGCGCTCAAGCACGCCGGGCCCGGACTGGTCCGGCTGCGGCTGGAGTTCGGGCCGGACGAGCTGCGGATCGCGGTCGACAGCCCGTACCGCGACGAGCCGGGCCGCGGACTGCCGGGCGCCCGGGCCGGACTGGTGGGCATGGGGGAGCGGGCCGGGCTGCTCGGAGGCAGCTTCGAGGCCGGGCCGAAGGACGGGTACTGGAGCGTGCGCGCGGTGCTGCCGCGCGCGCAGGGGAGCGAGGGGCGGGCATGACGATCCGGGTACTGGTGGCGGAGGACCAGGCGGCGGTACGGACCGCGCTGGTGATGATCCTGCGCGCGGAGCCGGACTTCGAGGTGGTCGGACAGGCCGCCGACGGCGAGGAGGCCGTCCGGCTGGCGCTGGAGCTGCGGCCGGACGTGGTGCTGATGGACGTGCAGATGCCCCGGCTGGACGGCGTCTCGGCGACCCGGGAGGTGGTCGCGGCCGGCGCCGCCCAGGTGCTCGTGCTGACCACCTTCGACCTGGACGAGTACGTCTACGGCGCGCTGCGGGCGGGCGCGGCCGGATTCCTGCTCAAGGACCTGGAGGCGGACACCCTGGTCGAGGGCATCCGCACGGTGGCGCGCGGGGACGGCATGCTGGCGCCCTCGGTGACCAGGCGGCTGATCGGGGCCTTCGCCCGGCCGGAGCGGCAGATCGGGCCCGAGGCCCGGGAGGCGGTGGCCGGGCTGACCGTCCGGGAGCGGGAGGTGCTGGCCTGCATCGGCGCGGGCCTGTCCAACGGCGAGATCGCGGCCCGGCTGACGATGGCGGAGGCCACCACGAAGACGCACGTCAGCCGGATCCTGGCGAAGCTGCGGCTGCGCAGCCGGGTGCAGGCGGCGATCCTCGCCCAGGACCTCGGACTGACCCTCTGACGAGCGGCTCGCGAGCCGTTCGCGAGCCGTTCGGTCGCCTGACCGGGTCGGTTGCAGATCACACTCCCGATTGCTATGGCGCGGGGGGTTCGGGCGTTAGAGTCCGGGAATCGAGCGACGCGGCTCTCCGGCGGTGACCCCTGCCCTGAGCCGCCTTCAGGGCCCGCCCGTGGGGCGGCGACGGCATCGGGAGACCCAGCCATGAGCAATGCGTCCAGCAAGCAGATCGCCGTGATCGGTGCCGGCCTGATGGGCGCCGGCATCGCCCAGGTCTCCGCGCAGGCCGGGCACCCGGTGGTGCTGCGGGACGTCACCGAGGAGGCGCTGCAGCGCGGCCTCGCGGGCATCCGTGCCTCGTACGAGAAGTTCGTGGCCAAGGGCAAGCTGAGCGCCGAGGACGCCGAGGCCGCGCTGGGCCGGATCACCACCACCACCGACCTCGGCGCCGTCGCCGAGGCCGACATCGTGGTCGAGGCCGTGTTCGAGCAGCTGGAGGTCAAGGAGGGCGTCTTCCGCGAGCTGGACAAGCTCGCCAAGGACGGTGCCGTGCTGGCCTCCAACACCTCCGCCATCCCGATCACCCGGATCGCCGCCGCCACCTCGCGCCCGGAGTCGGTCGTCGGCGTCCACTTCTTCTCGCCGGTCCCGATGATGAAGCTGGTCGAGCTGGTCCGCGGCTACAAGACCAGCGACGAGACGCTGGCCACCGCGCGCGCGTACGCCGAGGGCGTCGGCAAGGAGGTCGTGGTGGTCAACCGCGACGTGGCCGGCTTCGTCACCACCCGCCTGATCACCGCGCTGGTCGTCGAGGCCGCCAAGCTGTACGAGTCGGGCGTCGCCACGGCCGAGGACATCGACACCGCCTGCCGCCTCGGCTTCGGCCACGCGATGGGCCCGCTGCAGACCGCCGACCTGACCGGCGTGGACATCCTGCTGCACGCCGCCCGCAACATCTACACCGAGACCAAGGACGAGAAGTTCGCCGCCCCGGAGATCATGGCCCGCATGGTCACCGCCGGTGACCTGGGCCGCAAGAGCGGCCGCGGCTTCTACCCGTACGAAGGCAAGTGAACCGACAGGGCTGAACGACCCGGCGGGCCGTGCGATCGGAGCATCGTACGGCCCGCTCCGCCGGGTCGGGTGAGTTTCCTCACGCCGGGTGCCGCAGACGGGTGATTTGGGCGGTAATCGAGCGTAGGTGTGGAGACTTCCTGCGTATATTCCCTCGGACGAGTGAAGTTGCTTCAGATCCGGCCGGAAGCAGCAACCTGCGGAGCAGCTTCGCCGTCAGATGAGGGAACCCGGCATTCCGACCGGGTCCGGGCGTGGGGCTGCGGCCCGCCCGGACGCACATCCAGCTCCCGCACCCGGTACGGCCGGGGCGGCCCCACCCCGCACCAGGCCGTCCAGGCGAAGGAGGAGAGCATGCGCATCACCGGCGACCACACGGCGCTGGCCATCGAAGGCCGCCTCGACGTGCGCACCGCCGCCGACGCGCGGGCCCGGCTGCACCAGGCCGTGGACGGCGGCCTCGGCGACCTCGTGCTCGACCTCGCCCGACTGGAGTTCTGGGACGCCACCGGCCTCGGCGTGATCATGGGCACCCACCGGCGGGCCGGCCGGATCGGCCGCCGGCTGGTGCTGCGCTCCGTCCCGGCCCAACTCCAGCGGCTGCTGGTCGCCACCAAGCTGCACCGCATCCTGGCCGTCGACGGCGGCATCGCCGAGGCGCACGGCCTCGCGCTGTAGGGCGTGTCCGACACGCCCCGGCGCCCCTTCGCACCGCGACGCCCCTTCGCACCGCGACGCCCCTTCGCACCGCCGGCCACACCTCTCCGCAACGCACCTGGTCAGCGCTCCCGAACGGCCCCCGCCCCGGGACCGCCCTGCACGGGCGGGCCCGGATGTGCAAGAGTCTGCCCGTCAGAAGACGGCCGCCGGGGCTGAGCCCAGACCGCCCGCGGCCGCGACCGGGACGTCAGCCGGTCGGCGTCGGGCGCCGACGGCCGAGCACGATGCGGAGCAGAACGTGGCACAGCCATCCGGGGAGTTCCGGCAGGAGGCCGTCCGCACCCGCGGCGGGGAACTGGTCTCCGGCGGCCTCTTGGTGGGGGTCGGCGCCCCGGACGGTTCCGAGGCCAGGCCCTGCCCCGAGGAGTGGCGCCCCCGCCCGCGCCGGATCGAGCGCAGCGAGCCCGCTCGCGGCCCGGTCGGCGGCGTCGGCCGCGCGGTCGGTCCGCTCGCGCTCGGCTCAGGACCGGCCGACCTGCCGCTGCTGGACCGCGAAGCCGACATCGCCGAACTGCTCGGCCTGCTCGCCGAGGGCCGCTCGATACGCCTGGTCGGCCAGGCCGGCTCCGGCCGCAGCGCACTGCTGGCGGCCGTCGCCGCGGCCGCCGCCGACATCGCCCCCGGCGGTGTCGTCCAGCTCTGCGGCCACCGCCGTACCGCCGCCGACCTGCTCCAGGACCTCTTCGCGGCCACCCACCAGGCCCCCGGCTACCGGCCCGACCCCGGCCGACTCGCCGCCCACCTCGCCGAGGTCGGCGCGGTCGTGGTGATCGACGCCGCCGAACTCTCCGGGGCCGAGCTGGAGCACCTGCTCGCCACCGCCCCCGGCTGTGCCTTCCTGGTCGCCGTCACCCCGGGCAGCCCGCCGCCGGCGGCCGGCTCCCGGATCCAGGACCACCTCGTCGCCGGGCTCTCCCGTCCCGCCTGCCTCGCCCTCACCGCCCGGCTGGCCGGGCGGCCCCTGGACGTCGCCGAGAAGGCCTGGGCGGTGGACCTCTGGTTCGAGTCCGAGGGCCTGCCCCTGCGCTTCGTCCAGGCCGCCGCGCTGCTGCGCCAGCGGGACGTCGCGGTGGACGCGCTGGTCGCCGCCGAGGACGACCGGATGGACGTCTTCGGCGCGGTCGACGGGCCCGTCCGCGACCCCGATCCGGCCGTCCGGGAGGACGCGCTGCGCCGCACCGTCCCGCTGCCCTCGGTCGCCGAGACCGCCTCGCCCGCGGTGCGGCTCGCCGAGGGGCTGAGCGAATCCGCGCAGGCCGTGCTGCGGCTCGCCGTCGCGCTCGGCGGGGAGTGTCCCACCGCGCCGCACCTGCCCGCCCTGATAGACGTCGGCCAGGGCGAGGCCGCCCTCGCCGAACTCGCCGACGCCGGGCTGACGGTGTCCATCGGCGGGCACCACCGGCTGACCGCCGGCGCGCTCGAACTGCTCGCCCCGCACTGGCCCGCCCGCGGCTGCGTGGACGGTGCCGCCCAGCACTTCGCCTGGTGGGTCGGGCACAGCTCGGTGACGCTGGAACAGATCGCCGCCGAGGCCGAGGTGCTGATCGGCGTCCTGGTCGCCGACCGGACCGCCGGACGCCACGAGGCGGTGATCCGGCTCGCCCGGGCGGCGGCGCCCGCGCTGGCGCTGGCCCTGCGCTGGGGAGCCTGGGAGCGGGTGCTGCAGCTCGGCCAGGAGGCGGCCCGCCGGGCCGGCTCGCCGAGCGACCAGGCCTGGTTCCACCACGAGGCGGGCGTGCACGCGATCTGCGTCCAGCAGCCGTCCCGGGCCATCGCGGAGCTGGAGACCGCGCTCACCCTGCGGGCGGCCGCGGGGGAGCAGCGCGGGGTGGCCGCGGCGCGCCGCATGCTCGACCTGCTGCGCGCCGAGGGCCGGCAGCTGCCGGCCGCCGCACCCGTCGCGGGCGGCCGCGCGCCGGTCATCCGCAAGATCGCGGCCCGCGTCCCGGCCCGCCTGAAGTCCAGCAGGCGGCGGCGGGTGGTCGTGGTCTCCACGGCCGTCCTGACCCTCGGGGTGCTCGGGACGGCGGTGGCGATGAGCCTCACCGGGCCGGACGAGCACCGGCCGAAGGATCCGCACAGCGGCCGGCTGGACGAGGGCGGAGCCCAGGACGCGCCCTTCCCGCAGCCCTCCGGCAGCCCCTCGCCGGGCGCGTCCGGTACGGCACCGGGCAGCCCGGCGGGGCAGAGCGGCAGCCCGGAACCGTCCGGGAGCGCCAGCGCCTCGCACTCGGCGAGCGCCTCGCCGACGAAGAAGCCGAGCTCCTCGCCGGGGGCGACGGAGTCGCAGGGCCCGCAGCAGTCGCAGCCGCCCGCACCGGGACAGCCGCAGCCGCCGGCGCCGCAGCCGGGGCAGCCCCAGCCGACGCAGACCCATCAACCGGGACCGCAGCCGACGTCGCCGAAGCCGACCGGCAGCACGCCCACGTCCACGCCGACCCCGACGCCGACACCGACGGGAACGGCTACCGTCTCGCCGTCCGGGACGCCTTCGGGAACACCCTGACCGGTCCGGTCAGAACAGCTTGAGCTTGTCGTCGTCGATGCCGCGCAGCTCGTCGTAGTCCAGCACCACGCAGCCGATGCCGCGGTCGGTGGCCAGCACGCGGGCCTGCGGCTTGATCTCCTGCGCGGCGAAGACGCCCTTGACCGGGGCCAACAGCGGGTCCCGGTTGAGGAGTTCGAGGTAGCGGGTGAGCTGCTCGACGCCGTCGATCTCGCCGCGGCGCTTGATCTCGACGGCCACCGTGGCGCCGTCGGCGTCGCGGCAGAGGATGTCGACCGGGCCGATGGCGGTCGGGTACTCGCGGCGGATCAGCGACCAGCCGGTGCCGAGCACCTCCATCCGGTCCGCGAGCAGCTCCTGGAGGTGCGCCTCGACGCCGTCCTTGATCAGGCCCGGGTCCACCCCGAGTTCGTGGGACGAGTCGTGCAGCACCTCCTCCAGCGTGATGATGAGCTTCTCGCCGGCCTTGTTCTCCACCGTCCAGACCCCGTCGGCCTCCTTGAGGGCGCACGGCGGGGACATCCAGTTGAGCGGCTTGTAGGCGCGGTCGTCGGCGTGGATGCTGACGCTGCCGTCGGCCTTGACCAGGATGAGCCTGGTGGCGGAGGGCAGATGGGCGGAGAGCCGACCGGCATAGTCGACTGAGCAGCGGGCAATTACGAGACGCACGGTCGACCACGCTAGCCCACCGGGGCCAGTTGATGCGATTCCGCGACGACGGGGTGAAGAAAGCGCGAACCCCGCGAACATTGAGGGTCAGCGCTCCCGCTCCCGCTCGTCGAGGTCTGGCGCCCATCCCATCCGGTCGCTACGGTGTGTGACGGCATGCTTGCGGGAGTGCTGTCAACGGGGATGGAGACTTCAGATGAACGATCCGACAGGATCCGGCCAATCTGGTGCACCACGGCGTATTTCCCAAGCAATCCGCAGGAATGACCGGCCTGCTTCGTCGTTGACTGCCACGCTGTTCTGAGCGCGGTCGGTGTTCGGGACATCACGCCCCGTACCGCCGCGGCTGATCGCCACGGTGCCGGAAACCCCGTCCCAGGGTGTTCCGGACGCCACGCGCGATGTCGCCCACCCTCACCTGAGCTTGGACAACGCACGACCACCCGGGCGCCGCGCGGGTGGACCCGAGAGGAGAATCCATGTCGCTCGACGTCTCACCGGCCCTGCTGGAAAAGGCCGAGCGGGGCGAGGTCGACGAGCGGGAATTCGTCGACTGCGTCCGCGTCTCGCTGCCGTACGCCTGGGACCTGATCAGCTCGCTGGTCGCCCAGGCGAAGGTCGACGGCACCGACTTCGCCGACAACCACGTGCCGCCGCCCAGCGAGCAGGCCCGTGGCCAGCTGCTGCGCGCGCTCGCCAGCGATGCCATCCGGGGCGCCCTGCAGCGCCACTTCGGTGTCCGGCTGGCGTTCCAGAACTGTCACCGGGTGGCGGTGTTCCTGCCGTCGGAGGCGAACGACGCGCGGTTCACGCGGTTCACCTCCGTCCGGGAGCAGCTGCTCAACCAGTCCGAGGAACTGCGGGACTGCTGAGCGTCCGGCTTTCGACCAGCACGGTGCCGTCGTGGCGCCGGCCGCCCCCGTCCCCCGGTGCGGGGGGAGGGGCGGCGGCCCGGACCGCCGGGGTGCGGCGCGTGCGGCACTCAGCCCAGCTGCGGCAGCACCTCGGAGCCGAGTCGGGCGATGTTGTGCAGGGTCGCCTCCTGGTCGCCGCTGCCCTCGGCGAGCAGCGCGAAGCGGCGGATGCCGGTCCGTTCGGCGGTGGCCAGCAGTCGGTCGGCGCACTGCCGCGGGGTGCCCACCGCGTGCAGGTCGCAGAGGAGTTCGGTGTACTGGCGCGGGTCGCGCATCTTGCGTTCGCGGCCGTCCACGGTGCGGTGGGCGCCGAGCCCGTACTCGAACCAGTCGGGCATCGCCTTCAGCAGGGTGGACCGGGCCGCCGCGGTGCGGTCCTCGACCTGGGCCACCCCGGCCGCCACGTGCCGGCGGCTGACCCGGCGCAGCTGCTCCTCGCTGCGCCCGGCGGCCAGCCAGGCGGTGCGGTACAGCTCCAGCATGTGCAGTTTGTCGTCGTCCCCGGAGTGCATGCCGAGCAGCATCGGCAGACCGCGCTCGGCGGCCAGCTTCACCCCGCCCGGCGAGGTGCAGGCGACCACCACCGGCGGACCGGCCACCGGCCGCCCGGTGGTGGTGAGTTCGCCGCCCAGGCCCTCCTCGTCCTGCCGCTGGCGCGGCAGGCGCACCGGGCCGGACTGCTCGCCGAGGCCGAGCCAGCTGCTCAGGCCGGGCCGGCGCAGCGGTTCGGCGGCCCGCGGCACCACCGCCACCTCGGGGAAGCTGAACTGCGGTCCGTCCGCGCCCACCCGGGAGCCGCGCAGCCAGCGCAGCAGGAGGTCCAGCCGCTCCGGGAAACCGTTCTCGAAGGCGCTCAGGCCGTCGCCGAACACGTCCAGGTCGATCCACGGCCCGCCGCGGCCGACCCCGAGGGTGAACCGCCCGCCGGAGGTGAGGTGCAGCAGCGCGGCCTGCTCGCCGAGGGCCACCGGGTGCCGGGTGGAGAGCACGCTGACCGCCGTACCGACGCCGATCCGGCGGGTGCGGCCGAGCAGCAGCCCGGCCAGCGTCGCGGCGTCGGGGCAGACCCCGTACGGGACGAAGTGGTGCTCGGCCAGCCAGACACTGTCCAGGCCCGCCCGCTCGGCCTCGACGGCGGACCGCACGGTACGCTCCAGCGCCTCGCCGTGGCTCTGCCCGGGGAACTGCGCGGACAGCATGAACAGTCCGACCCGGACCGGCGCGGTGTCCGCCGGCAGGGCCCCCGCCCGCTGCGGCGTCGGCAGCGGCTCGCCCGCGACCGCCGTCACCGGGGGGACGGCGGTCAGGGTCGGGCCGGGGGCCGGCGGTCGGGCCCCGACGGGTCGACGGGTCTCGGTACGGGCGCCGGTCTTGGTCATTCTTGGGCCTCCTCGGGTGCGCGCAGGGTCTGCGGGCCCCGCCTCTTCCCCCTCTGGGTATCGGATGTCATGTGCCAATGGCACGCCGAACCCCTGATTTCCCCGATGATCGGGTGGATCTCGGCAAAAAGGCCGGAGCATCGGCCGGTGCCGTGATAGTGGCCGTTGTGGGGGCCGACCGGCCGTAGGCTGGAACGGCCCAGAGCCCCGGAAGAGAGGCAGTCCGCCGTGTCGCCGCGCCGCAACCGGATCAAGAGCGCCGCCCCCCGCGAGAGCGCCGAGCCGGCCGCGCCGCTCGGCGGATCGCTGCGCCGCACCGAGAGCTACCAGGGCGACGACTGGGTGGTGCAGACGGTCGCCGGGACGGCGGGGCGGTTCTACCGCTGCCCGGGCTGCGACCAGGAGATCCCGCCGGGGGTCGGCCACGTGGTGGCCTGGCCGATGCACGGCGCCGGGGTGGACGACCGGCGGCACTGGCACCGCGCGTGCTGGGGAGCGCGGGAGCGCCGGGCCTCCAACGTCCTGCGAGGCCGCGGCGCTCCGCGCTACTGAGGACCCCTGGTCGAACGGTCCTAGGCGTCACGCTTCTTGAGCACCAGCGCGCCGCCGGTCAGCGCCGCGGCCGTCCAGGCGAGGCAGATCAGGAAGCCGGCCCACGGCCCGTACGGCTGGCCGTGCTGCTCGTACACCAGCAGCATCCGCGAGCCCGCGTAGTCGGGGAAGTAGTGGGCCAGGGTCTTGACCTTCGGCACCGCCGAGAGGATCGGCGAGAGCAGGAAGAAGAACGGCACCAGCACGCCGAGCGCGAGCGTCTGGTTGTGCAGCATCGTGGTGACGCCCGCCGCGAACAGGCAGAGCATCGTCAGGTAGAGCGCGGCGCCGAACACCGCGCGCAGCACGTGCGGTTGGCCGAGCGTGGTGGAGTGCGGGCCCAGCAGCGCCTGGCCGACGAAGAAGGTGACGAAGGCCGTCACCAGCGAGACCGCGAGGGCGAGCGCGCCGAGCACCGTCGCCTTGCCGCCGAGCAGGGTGGCGCGCTGCGGGACGGCGGCCAGTGTCACCCGGATCATGCCGCTGCTGTACTCGTTGCCGATCGCCAGCACGCCGAAGACGATGACGGCCAGCTCGCCGAGCATGATGCCGGAGAAGGCCGTCCCGGTGGCGTCGAAGGGGGACTGTTCGTTGCGCCGGAACTCGGTGAAGTTGTTGTTGGTGAGCAGGGACAGCAGCGCGCCGATGCCGACGGTGACGACGAAGGCCAGCGCGAGGGTCCAGACCGTCGAGCGGACGCTGCGGATCTTCGTCCACTCGGAGCGCAGGATCGCCGGGAAGGACGCCATCTCAGTTCTCCTCCTGCCGCGCCGCGGCGGTCTGCCGGGCGTCGCCCGCCTTCCAGCCGGCGCCCCAGACGCCGGGTGCGCCGGCCGCGTCCCGGCCCGGTCCGTCGCCGGCGTGGTACTCCACCGAGTCGGCCGTCATCTGCATGAACGCCTCCTCCAACGAGGCTTGCTGCGGGCTGAGTTCGTGCAGCACCACGCCGTGCGCGGCGGCCAGTTCGCCGAGCCGGGCGAGGTCGCCGTCGACCACCTCGTAGGAGCCGTCCGGGCCCGGTTCGTGCCGCAGGCCGGCGGAGGCCAGCGCGTCGAGCAGCCGCTCGGGCTCCGGGCTGCGCAGCCGTACGGCGGAGCGGGAGTTGCGCCGGATGAACTCCGGCATCGGCAGGTCGGCGAGCAGCCGGCCCTTGCCGATGACCACCAGGTGGTCGGCGGTGACGGCCATCTCGCTCATCAGGTGGGAGGAGACGAAGACCGTGCGGCCCTCGCCGGCGAGGCGCTTCATCAGGTTGCGGATCCAGAGGATGCCCTCCGGGTCCAGGCCGTTGACCGGCTCGTCGAACATGACGATCTCCGGGTCGCCGAGCAGGGCGGAGGCGATGCCCAGCCGCTGGCCCATGCCGAGGGAGAAGCCGCGGGCCCGCTTGCGGGCCACCGGGGTCAGGCCGACCAGGGCGAGCACCTCGTCCACCCGGCGCTCGGGGACGCGGTTGCTCTGGGCGAGCCAGAGCAGGTGGTCGCGGGCGGTGCGGCCGGGGTGGACGGCCTTGGCCTCCAGCAGCGCGCCGATGTACTTGAGCGGCTCGCTGAGCTGCCCGTAGCGCTTGCCGTCGATGGTGACCCGGCCGCCGGTGGGGCGGTCGAGGTCGAGGATCATGCGCATGGTGGTGGACTTGCCGGCGCCGTTCGGGCCGAGGAAGCCGGTCACCACGCCCCGGGGGACGGTGAAGCTGAGCCGGTCCACCGCGAGAGTCCTGCCGTAACGCTTTGTCAGGTCGTGCAACTCGATCATTCGCGCTCCCTTACTCTCTGTCAGGCTAGGACAAAGCGGATATCGCGGCCCGCTGAGTGGGCCCGCCGGGCGCACCGGAATACGGTGGGCGCATGACCCAGCTCCCCTCCGCAGTCTCCGTCCGCGAGAGCGGTACCGGAACACCCCTCGTGCTGCTGCACGCCTTCCCGTTGAACGCCTCGATGTGGTCGTCCCAGCTGGACGCGCTGCCCGGACTGACCGGGGACGGGGCCCGGGTGCTCGCCCCCGACCAGCGGGGGTTCGGCGGCACCGAGCTGGGCTCCGACGAGCCCTCGTTGGACGCGGTCGCGGACGACCTCGCCCTGCTGCTGGACGCGGCCGGGATCGAGCGCGCGGTGGTCGGCGGGCTCTCCATGGGCGGCTACGTGGCGCTGGCCTTCGCCCGTCGCCACCCCGGGCGGCTGTCCGGCCTGCTGCTGGCCAACACCCTCGCCACCGCCGACACCGACGACGTACGGGCCAACCGGGAGCGGATCGCCGCCGCCGTCACCGCGCGGGACAGCGTGCGACTGCTGCTGGAGGAGCGGCTCGCGGCCAAGCTGCTCGGGCCGGACTCGCAGCACCTCGTGGAGCGGGTGGAGTCGATGATCGCCGCCGCCCCGCCGGCCACCGTCGCCTGGACCCAACGGGCCATGGCGGCCCGTCCGGACGCCCTGGACGTCCTGGCCGGGCTGCGGGTGCCGGTGGCGGTCGTGGCGGGCGCCCAGGACGCCGTGATGGCGCCGGAGGCGGCCGAACTGATGGTCCGGGCCCGCCCGGACGCCGAGCTGACCGTCCTGCCCGGGGTGGGGCACCTGAGCGCCCTGGAGGCGCCCGAGGTCTTCGACACCGCCGTCCGCGCCCTGCTGCGCCGGGTGGCCGCCGGATGAGCGAGGAAGCGGCCGCCTGGGACTTCTCGGCGCTGGAGGTGAGCGGCCGGATGCCCGTGACCAACCGGAGCGAGGGGCTGGTCGAGCTGACCCTGGAACCGCTCGGCGAGGACTACTGGATGCGCCCGGGGGAGACCTTCATCGTCACCTCGTACGGCGACCACGGCTCGGGGCACCCCTTCGAGGTGCAGTACTGGCCCGACTCCGTCTCGGTCTGGTGCACCTCCTGGTTCGGCACGGTCTCCGACGACGAGGGCAACCAGCTCAGCAGCGGGCACCAGCGGCCGGACGGCGCCTACCCCCGGTAGGAGTGCCCGAGGTGATGACGGGGCGACAGCCGACAGGCCCTCACCCGGGCGGGTGAGGGCCTGTCGGCACGGGGGTGGTGCGGCGTCAGCGCGACTGCTGGGCGGGCACGCCCATGGTGTCGTCGTTCGGCAGCGAGGCGGCGGCCACGGCCGCGCCGGTCAGCGTCGCCAGCATCTCGCGGACGTTGGTCAGCTGGGCGTTGATGCTGTCGCGGCGGTTGGTGAGCGCCGCCAGCTCGCGCTCGGATTCGCTGCGGATGCGGTCGGCCTTGGCGTTGGCGTCCGCCACGATGTCCTCGGACTGGCGCTGGGCCGTCTCGACGGTCTGGCGGGCGCGGCGCTCGGCGTCGGTGCGCAGCTTCTCGGCCTCCAGGCGCAGCTGCTCGGCCCGGTGCTCGATCTCGGCCAGGCGCTTCTCGGCCTTGGCCTGACGGGCGGCCAGGTCGCGCTCGGACTGCTCGCGGCGCTTGGCCAGGTTGGTCTCGAACTCCAGCGCGGCCTGGGCGGCCTTGGTGCGGGTCTCCTCGAAGAGGGCGTCCGCCTCCTCGCGCTTGTTCTGGGCGTCCTTGTTGGCCTCGGCGCGCAGCTGGGCGGCGTCGCTCTTGGCCTTGTCGACGATCCGCAGGCCCTCGTCCTCCGCCTTGGCCTTGCGGTCCTTGGCGTAGTTCTCGGCCTCGGTGCGGACCTGCTGGGCGGCGGCCTCGGCGAGCTCGCGGTGCTGCTCGGCGGCGCGGTGCGCCTCGTCGCGCAGGTCCTTGGCCTCCTCCTCGGCGAGCCGCAGGATCTTCTCGACGCGGGCACCGAGACCGGCGTACGAGGGCTCCTGCTCCACGACCGCCGCCTGGGCGGTCTGGGTCTCCAGGTGGAGCTCCTCGATGCGCTTCTCCAGCGCGCTGATCCGGGTCAAGGCACTGTCGCGGTCGGCCACCAACTTGGTGATCCGCTCGTCGACCTGGGCGCGCTCGTACCCACGGCGCACCAGGTCGAAGCCGTGAGGGGAGTGACTGTCGCTCATGGGGTTCTGGGCTTCCTGTCGTCAAACCGCTGAGGTGGTTGAGGGAATCCTGACACGGTACCGGAGTGTCGACGGCGAAATGCCGTTGTCTCGCGGACAATGTCCGCTCAATCGGGTGGTGAGCTCTTGGAGCGATTGCCACCCGACCGGGGGGAGCCAACTCCGGCACCGGCCTTGGCGCCCCCGTCCTTCTTGGTGCTGCTTCCCCCGTTGGCCTGGGCGACCGGTGACGGTGCCTCGAATGCCTCCAGGGCGGACAGCACGTCCTGCACCCTGGAGATCTCGGTGTTGATGTCCTTGCGGCGGCGCACCAGCTCGTCCAGCTCGCGCCGGCCCTCGTCGGTGACCCGCTTCGCCTCCGCCTTGGCCTCCGCGAGCAGTCGCTCGGCCTCCGCCTTCGCCAGCTCGACCTGCTCGTCCGAGGCCCGGTCGGCGTCCCGCAGACGCTTCTCCGCCTCGGCCGCCGCCTTGTCAAGCCGCTCCTCGGCCTCGGCCTCGGCGGACCGCAGCTTCGCCTCGGCCTTCTCGATGAGCGCCTCGGCGCGGTCGGTGGAGTTGGCGAGCTTGGTCTCCGCCTCCTTGAGCAGGCCCTCGGCCTTGCGGACCGCCGAGAGGCGGACCTTGCTGGCCTCGGCGGAGGCCTCCGAGGTGAGCTCGTTCGCGCGGTCCTCGGCGGCGGCGACCAGGGCCGCGGCGCGGTCCTCGGCCTCGGCGACGGTGGCCACCGCCTGCTCCTCGGCCTCGGTCAGCTGCTCCTGGGCGGCCGTCACCAGCGCGTCCACCCGCTCGCCGGCCGACTTCATGGCCGCCGCGTTCTCCTTGCGGGCGCGCTCGTGCAGCGCCTCCACCTCGGCGTCGGTGCGCTCGCGCAGCTCCTCGGCGCGCTCGCGGATCGCGGTGGCGTCCCGGCGGGCCTCGGCGAGCAGCGCGTCGGCGTCGGAGCGGCCCTTCTCGACCTCGGCCTGGCCGGCCGCCTCGCCGGCGGCGACCAGCCGGTCGGCCTCCTTGCGGGCGGCGGCGACCATCGCGTCCGCCTGCTCCTCGGCGGCGGCGGTGGTGGCCAGGGCCGTGGTCTGGGCGTCCTCGCCGAGCGCCTCGGCGTCCGCGAAGGCCTTCTCCAGGACGGACTTCGCGCGCTCGCGGGTGGCCTTGTCGAACTGCTCGGCGGCCTCCCGGGTCTCCGCGTCGTACGCGTCGGCGCGGGCGTGCGTGGCGCTGTCGTACTCGTCGGCCAGGGTGCGGGTGGCCAGGGCGTACTCCTCGGCCTCGGAGTGCAGCGCGGCGGCCAGCTCCTCGGCGTCGGCGACGGTGCGGGCGGCCTGCGCCTCGGCCTCGGCCACCGTGCGGGCGGCCTGTGCCTCGGCGTCGGCGCGCAGCTGCTCGGCGGCCTCCCGGGCGGCGCGCAGCTCGTTCTCGGCGTCCGCGCGCAGCTGCTCGTCGTAGGCGAGAGCCTCGGCGCGCTGCCGGGCGAGCTCGGCCTCGGCGGCCTCGCGCTCGGCGGTCAGCTCCCGCTCGGTCTGCTCGCGCAGGGCGGCGGCGTACCGGTCGGCCGTCTCGCGGTGCTCGGCGGCCTCGGCCTCGGCGGCGGCGCGCAGTTCGGCGGTCTCGCGGTCGGCGAGCTCGCGGACCTCGGTGGCGTAGCGGTCGGCCGCGGCGCGCAGCTCGGTGGTCTCGCGTTCGGTGGTCTCGCGCAGCTCGGTGGTCTCGCGCTCGGCGAGTTCGCGCAGCTCGGACGAGGCCTGCTCGGCGGCCTCACGGACCTCGGCGGCCTCCCGCTCGGCGGCGGCCTTGAGCGCGGCGATCTGCTCGGCGGCGGCCTCGTGCATGCCGGCCACCGACTGGCGGACCTCGGCGGCCTCGTCCTCGGCGGCGGAGACCAGCTCGGCGCCCTCGGCCTTGGCGGCGGCGATCAGCTCGGCGCGGTCGGCCTCGGCCTGCTCCAGCTCGGCGGCGGCCTCGGCGCGGATGCCGTCGGCGGTGGCCCGGGCCTCGGACAGCTCGCGGCCGGCCTCGGCGCGGACGGTCTCGGCCTGCTCGTTGGCCAGCGCCAACTCGGCGGCGGCCTTCTCGCGGGTGGCCTTGGCGTCCTTGGCGGCCTCCGCCCGGTACTGCTCGGCGGTGGCCTCGGCGCGCTCCAGCAGTTCGTCGGCGGACTCGCGCTGCTGGGCGGCGTAGGCGTCGGCGGCCTCGCGCTGGCGGGTGGTCTCGTCCTGGGCGGCGGCGCGCAGCTCGGCGGCGGCCTGCTCGGCCTCCGCCCGTACCTCGGCGGCGTAGGCGTCGGCGGACTCGCGCTGTTCGGTGGTCTCCGCGGCGGTGCGTTCGGTGAGGTCGGCGGCGTGCTGCTCGGCCTCGGTGCGGACGCGGTCGGCGTAGGCCTCGGCGGCTTCGCGCTGGCGGGTGGTCTCGTGCTGCGTGACGGCGCGCAGTTCGGCGGCGGCCTGCTCGGCCTCCGCCCGTACCTCGGCGGCGTAGGCGTCGGCGGTGTCGCGGACCTCGGCGGCGGTGTGCTCGGCCTGGGTGCGCGCGGCCTTGGCGGCGGCCAGCTGGTCGGCCGTCTCCTCGCGCTCGCGCAGCAGCCCGGCGGCGGCCTCCTCGCGCTCGCGGCGGCTCTCCTCGCGCAGCGCGTTCGCGGTGGCCTCGGCCTCGGCCCGGGTCCGGGCGGCCTCGGCGTCGGCCTCGGTGCGCACCCGCTCGGCGTCGGCCACCGCGGCGTCGCGCACCGCGTTCGCCTCGGCCTGCGCCTCGCTGGTCACGGCCTCCGCGGCGGCGGTCGCCTCGGCCCGCACCCGCTGGTCGAACTCGGTTGCCTCGCGCCGGAGTTCGGAGGTCTCGCGCTCGGCGGCGGTACGGTTCTCGGCGGCCGCGGCCTTGGCCGCGGACAGCGCGTCCTGGCCCTGCTGCTCGGCGGCGGCGGTGATCTTCGCGGCCTCGGCACGGGCCCGGGCCAGGGTCTGCTCGGCCCGGCCCTGGGTCTCGGCGGCCTGCTCCTGGGCCTGCTCGCGCAGCCGCTCGATCTCGTCGGCGGCGCCCGCGCGCAGCTCGTCCGCGTCCGCCTTGGCCTTGGTGAGCAGCTCCTCGGCGTTCTTCGCCGACTCCTCGATCTGCAGCACCGCCTGCCGGCGGGCCTCGCCGCGGACCCGGTCGGCCTCGGCGGCGGCCTGGGCCCGCAGCTCCTCGGCCTCGGCGCGCAGCCGGGCCGCCTCGTCCTGCATCTGCTCGATCCGCTCGCGGATCGCGGCGGCGTCGTCCAGGGCGGCGTTCTGGGCCTGCTCGACGGCGGCCTGCGCCTGCTCGCGCAGCCGCTGCGCCTCGGCGGCGGCCTCGCTGCGGATCCGCTCGGCCTCGGCGGCGGCCTCGCCCCGGGCGGTCTCGGCGTCCTGGTTGGCGCGGGCGAGCACCTCCTCGGCGGTCTTGGCGGCCTTGGCGAGGTGGACGGTGGCGTCCTTGGCGCCGGCCGCGCGGCCGGCCTCCTCGGCCTCGCCGCGAAGCCGCTGGGCGTCGGCCGCGGCCTGCGCCCGCAGCTCGGCGACGTCCCGCTCGGCCTGCGCGCGCAGCTCGGCGATCGCGGCCTCGGCCTCGGCGCGCAGCTCGGCGGCGACCGATTCGGCGGTGGCCCGCAGCCGCTCGCTCTCCTCGGCGGCGGCGGCCTTGGCGGCGTCGGCCTCGGCCTGCTTGGTGGCGGCGGCGGTCCGTACGGCCTCGGCCTCCGCGCGGATCGCGTTCGCCTCCTTGGTGGCCTGGGCCACCATCCGGGCCACCTCGGCCCGGGCGGTCTGCGAGCGCTGCTCGTTGGCGGCCTCGCCGTCGGCGACCTTGCGGACGGCGGCGGCCTCGGCGTCGGCCTGCAACTGCTCGGCGGCCTGCTCGGCCTGGGCACGCAGCTCGGCGGCCTCGCGACGGGTGCGCTCCGCCTCGGCGATGGCCTCGGCGCGCAGCCGCTCTATCTCGGCCTTGGCGGCGGCGAGCTGCTGTTCGGCCCGGGCCTGCTCGGCGGCGGCCTGCTCCTTGAGCCGGCCGATCTCGCCGTGCGCGACGGCCAGCTGCTGTTCGGCGGCGGCGTGGGCCGCGGCGAGTTCCTGCTGGGCCTGGCCGCGGGCGGCGTCGACGTCCGCGGCGGCCTGGGCGCCGGCCTGCTGGGCCTGCTCGGAGGCGGCGCGCAGCAGGCGCTCGGCGTCGCTCTGGGCGCGCTGGAGGGCGGCCTCGGCGGCGGCGTGGGCCTCGCCGCGGGCGGCGTCCACGTCGGCGGCGGTCTGGGCGCGCGCCTGGTCGGCGAGGGCGACGGCCTCCGCGCGGGCGGCGGCGACCATCCGCTCGGCCTCGGCCCGGGCCTCCTGGAGGAGGCGCTGGGCCTCCTGCTCGGAGCCGGCCCTGGTCTGCTCGGCCCAGCCGTTGACGTGCTGCTCGGCGGTGCGGCGCAGCTCGGTGAGCTCGTCCTCCAGCTGGCGGCGGCGGGCGGCGAGCTCGGCCTCCAGCCGGGCGGTGCGCTCGGCGGCCTCGGCCATGATCCGCTGGGTGGCGGCCTGGGAGTCGCGCAGCTGGCGCTCGGCGTCCGCGCGCAGCTGCTGGGCCTGCATCTCGGCGGTGCGGAGCATCTGCTCGGCCTGGCCGGAGACCGCGTCGAAGGCGCGCGGCTGGGCGAGCATGCGACGGGACTCGTGCAGCTTCGCCCGGAGGACCTCCACCTGGTAGGCGAGGTCTTCGGCATGCTCGACTGCCTTGTCCCGCTCCTTCCGAGTCCGACCCATCTCGGCCTCGAACTGGGAGAGGTGATCGTCAGCCTCGTAGCGGTCGTTGCCCCGCACTCCGCGGTCCCATCCATCTCCTGGTCGCGTCCTCGACCCGGCCGGTTCCGGGCGCCCGTAAACCGGGTGCCGGTCCGACTGGTCCTTGCATCCGCAGCAGGTGGACGCCCCCTTGCCTAGTCGGGGCCGCCCGCCGCGGTCGTCGGAGTCCGGGGCGCGGGATCGCGGGGGTACCGCGTTCCCCCGTCCGGGTGGACTCCTGGGCGAACTCTTGCCTTGTGGAGAATGGTGACAGATCAGTCTGGCGACTGTGCAGCCGTGCCCGCGTAATGGACTCCCCTTGCGACGGGCCGACCGCCGCGTGGCGGACGGGCCTGTCTTCGGCCGTGCCCGTCCCCTCCGTCCCCCGGAGTCTTCGCGCACCTGGGCATTGTAGTGGGAGCGCACTGCGGGGGAATGGCCGCATGGGGGTTTTCCGGCTGTCCCGGCCAGGTTACTGACGGGTCATGACCGACGGGCCGTCGGGTGCCGCCGGAGCGTGCGGCACCCTGGGGACGGTCCGGTGAACGATCGGTGCTCCTGGTGTGTGCTCCCGGGGCGGTCCCGGTGTGCGTCCTAGTGCTCGTCGGGGTGCGCGTCCTGGTGCGCGTTCTGCGCGGAGGTGACCAGCTCGGTCAGCACGCCGCCGCAGTCCTTCGGGTGCAGGAAGGTGATCCGCGAGCCCATCGAGCCGATCCGCGGCTCGTCGTACAGGACCCGGACGCCCTTGCCGCGGATGGCCTCGGCGTCGCCGTCCACGTCCGCGGTGCCGAAGGCGATGTGGTGCACGCCCTCGCCGTTCTTCTCCAGCCACTTGGCGACGGTCGAGTCGGGCCGCGTCGGCTCCAGCAGCTGGAGGTAGGAGGCACCGCCGTCGTCGGTCCCGTTGATCCTGAGCATGGCCTCGCGGACGCCCTGCTCCTCGTTGACCTCGGAGTGGAAGACCTCGAAGCCGTAGGTGGCGCGGTAGAACTCGACCGTCTTGTCGAGGTCTCGGCAGGCGATGCCGATGTGGTCGATGCGGGTCAGCACGGCGACCTCCGGGGTGGTGGCGGACAAAGGTGGCACCAAGTGCAGCGCATGGCCCGCGGCGGACGCCAGTGCCGGACGTGCGAGCCTGCTCACACGCTGCGGGGTTCACCCGGACCGCGTCGGCACGGTGTTGACTGGAGGGTGCCAGTGCGCTCGATCACACCGTCGCTCCGGTGACGGGCGGGTAACAGGTCAGTACATTGAGCGCATCCTCACCTGGCCACGACGTGCGAAGGGGCCCGTCCCATGACCAACACCACCTCTGTGATCGTTGCCGGTGCGCGGACCCCGATGGGTCGCCTGCTCGGCTCCCTCAAGGGCTTCTCCGGTGCCGACCTCGGCGGCGTCGCCATCAAGGCCGCGCTGGAGCGGGCCGGCATCACGGGTGACCAGGTCCAGTACGTGATCATGGGCCAGGTGCTGCAGGCCGGCGCCGGGCAGATCCCGGCCCGCCAGGCCGCCGTCAAGGCCGGCATCCCGATGAACGTCCCGGCGCTGACCATCAACAAGGTCTGCCTCTCCGGCCTGGACGCCATCGCGCTGGCCGACCAGCTGATCCGGGCCGGCGAGTTCGACATCGTCGTGGCCGGCGGCCAGGAGTCGATGACCAACGCCCCGCACCTGCTGCCGAAGTCCCGCGAGGGCTTCAAGTACGGCGCGGTCGAGATGCTCGACGCGATGGCGTACGACGGCCTCACCGACGCGTACGAGAACATCCCGATGGGCGAGTCCACCGAGAAGCACAACACCCGCCTGGGCATCCCGCGCGAGGTGCAGGACGAGATCGCCGCCGCCTCCCACCAGCGGGCCGCCAAGGCGCAGGCCGACGGCGTCTTCGACGCCGAGATCGCCCCGGTCGCCATCCCGCAGCGCAAGGGCGAGCCGGTGCTGTTCAGCCAGGACGAGGGCATCCGCGCCGACACCACCGTCGAGGGCCTGGCCAAGCTGCGCCCGGCCTTCACCAAGGACGGCACGATCACCGCCGGCACCTCCTCGCAGATCTCCGACGGCGCCGCCGCGGTGGTCGTGATGAGCAAGGCCAAGGCCGAGGAGCTGGGCCTGACCTGGATCGCCGAGATCGGCGCGCACGGCAACGTGGCCGGCCCGGACAACTCGCTGCAGTCGCAGCCGTCCAACGCGATCAAGCACGCGCTGGGCAAGGAGGGCCTGGAGGTCGCCGACCTCGACCTGATCGAGATCAACGAGGCGTTCGCGGCCGTCGCGTACCAGTCGACGAAGGACCTGGGCGTCTCCTCGGACATCGTCAACGTCAACGGCGGTGCGATCGCGCTCGGCCACCCGATCGGCATGTCCGGCGCCCGCGTGGTGCTGACCCTCGCGCTGGAGCTGCAGCGCCGCGGCGGCGGGATCGGCGCGGCCGCGCTGTGCGGCGGCGGCGGCCAGGGTGACGCGCTCATCGTGCGCGTCCCGAAGGCCTGATCAGCTGATCTGATCTTCGGGGCTGCGGACCGCCACAAGCGGTCCGCAGCCCCTTCGGCATCCGCATCCGCGCTAGGAGCTCCTGATGATCGATGTCGCCACGCTCGTCGAGCAGGCCCGGGAGGGCCGGCCGCGGGCCGTCGCCCGGCTGATCACCCTGGTCGAGAACGCCGCCCCCCAGCTGCGGGAGGTGATGGCCGCGCTCGCGCCGTACACCGGTCAGGCCTACACGATCGGCCTGACCGGCTCGCCCGGGGTCGGCAAGTCCACCTCCACCTCGGCACTCGTCTCCGCCTACCGGCGGCTCGGCAAGCGGGTCGGGGTCCTGGCCGTCGACCCCTCCTCACCGTTCTCCGGCGGCGCGCTGCTCGGCGACCGGGTCCGGATGCAGGACCACGCCACCGACCCCGAGGTGTTCATCCGCTCGATGGCCACCCGCGGCCACCTCGGCGGACTCTCCTGGGCCGCGCCGCAGGCCCTGCGGGTGCTGGACGCGGCCGGCTGCGAGGTGATCCTGGTCGAGACCGTCGGCGTCGGCCAGTCCGAGGTCGAGATCGCCGCCCAGGCCGACACCACCGTGGTCCTGCTGGCCCCCGGGATGGGCGACGGCATCCAGGCCGCCAAGGCCGGGATCCTGGAGATCGGCGACGTCTTCGTGGTCAACAAGGCCGACCGGGACGGCGCCGACGCCACCGCGCGGGAACTCAACCACATGCTCGGCCTCGGCGAGGCCCGCGAGGCGGGGGACTGGCGGCCCCCGATCGTCAAGACCGTCGCGGCCCGCGGCGAAGGCGTGGACGAGGTCGTCGAGGCACTGGAGAAGCACCGCGCCTGGCTGGAGGAGCACGGCGAACTCGCCGTCCGCCGCCGCCGCCGTGCCGCCGAGGAGATCGAGGCCATCGCCCTCGCCGAACTGCGCGCCCGCATCGGAGACCTCCGCGGCGACCGCCACCTCGCCGCCCTCGCCGAACGCGTCGCCGCCGGCACCCTCGACCCCTACGGCGCCGCCGACGAACTCGTCGCCGGCCTCACGGCGAGCTGACGAGCCCCGTCGCTCCCCTCCGCAACCCTGCACAGGAAGTCGGACCCGCCGACTTCCTGTGCGGGAAGGGGAGCGCCGGCCCGGAGCGCCCACTGCCCCGCCGCGACGGGGTCGGGGCGGGGCAGTGGGCGTGGCCTGTGGGTCCTAGCCGCGGCCGCGGAGGCCGCGGAGGTGGTCGGCGATGGGGGCGAGGGCGTCGAACATGGCGTCGAGCTGCTCCGGGGTGAAGCGGTCGATGAAGTGGGCCCGGACGCTGCGCACGTGGTCGGGGGCGACGCGCTGCATGGTCTCCCAGCCCTGCTCGGTGAGGTGGGCGTAGAGGCCGCGGCGGTCGCCGGGGCACTCCTGGCGCAGGACGAGGCCGGCGTTCTCCATGCGGGTGATCTGGTGCGACAGCCGGCTCTTGGACTGCAGGGTGGCGGTCGCGAGGTCGGTCATCCGCATCCGGCGGTCCGGTGCCTCGGAGAGCACGACCAGGATCTCGTAGTCGTTGATGGCCAGGTTGTGCGGCTGGAGTTCGCGGCTGAGCTGGTACTCCAGCAGCTTGGCGACCTCCAGATGGGCGCGCCACATCCGCTGCTCCCTGGCGGTCAGCCAGGGAGTCTCCTCCTCGGGCTGCGACGGAGGGTTGTCCGCAGTGTTGATTGTGTGCGTATCCATGGGATCCAGCATAGCCGCTTTAGTTCAATCTTGTACAAGTTTACAGGCCGAAACGTCGGCCGAGGTCGCCCAGGTTACCCAGCCCCGGGATGTTGGGGTTCCCGCCGCCGTGGCCGCTCGTGCCCGGCTGGGACGGCACGCCGCCCATCGGCACGCCCGCCTCGGCGCCGACCACGCCGACCGACCGCTCCGCCATCAGCTTCTCGCTGGACTGCAGCAGCACCTGCCCGGCGCCGATGAACTCGAACTGGTGCTCCTCGCCGGAGGCGCCGCCGATGCCGGTGAGCCGGCGGATGCCGCCGATCAGCCCGTGCATGTAGTCGTGGTCGTAGTGGTGGCACGGCGCCGGGCAGTCAGCCCAGCCGACCAGTGCCTGCGGGTCCACCCGGATCGGCGGCTCCACGAAGTGCACCGGTCCGTTGGAGGCGGCGACGAAGCGGCCGGTGCCGATCAGGGTCAGGAAGCCCGGGATGATCGACTGCTTGAGCCGGAGCGTCGGGTCGAAGGCGAGCAGGTTGCCGGAGCGGACGGTCAGGTTGCCGTCCTCCAGGTCGTACGAATTGAGGTCGAACGCCCGGTCGGCCAGCAGCAGCTTGCCACGGCCCTGGGCGACCACCCAGTCCGACGCGTGCATCGGCGAGTTGAAGTGCTGCCCGAGCATCCGGTCGATCGCGCCGGCGCCGACGCCCTTGAAGCTGATGTCGCCGTAGTAGGCGACCATCTTCCCCTTCTGCAGGAAGTAGGACCCGTTCAGCTCAACCGAGAAGGCGTACGGGTTGACGTTGTCGTTGACCGGCAGGCTGTGGATGTCGTGCACCACCGGGCCGGTGCCGCCCTGGGCGGTCGGCAGCGGGGCGATCGGGCCGCCGAACTGCTCCTGGGCGTACGCCTGTTGGGGCGGCGGCGGGGGCGCCGGGTACTCGCCCTGCGGCGGGTAGCCGCCCTGCTGGGGATAGCCGCCCTGCTGGGGGTACCCGCCCTGCGACGGGTAGCCCGGCTGCGGGCCGTGGTTCGGCGGGGGCGGCGGGACGACGAAGCCGGGCTGGGTCGGCTGGTCGTGCGGCGACCCGTACGGGGGCTGCGGCGGGTAGGACATCAGAGCTTCTCCTCGCTCGCCTGGACGTACACCGCACCCTGCCCGGACAGCTCCAGCTGGAACGCCTCGCCCGAGCCGCGGCCGATCATGTCGCGCCAGCCGAGCGCGGTGGACAGTTTGTTGCGCACGTCGCCGCGGTGCGCCACGTACGCCTGCGGGTCGACGTGCACCTCCTGGCCCGGGACGATCGGCAGCTCGAAGACGCCGCCGTGGGCCATCACCGCGACCGAGCCGTTGCCCTCCAGCTTGGTGGTGAACAGGCCCTGCCCGGTGACCTGGCCGCGGACCATGCCCATCACCCCGCCCTGCGAGCCCATGAACATGGTGGACTGCCGCAGCGTGCCCTCGAAGGCGAGCAGCCGGTCCGCCTCCACGTACAGGGTGTCGCCGAACAGGTCGATCACGTGGACGTGGTGGCCGCCGTGGCCGAACATCACCCGGCCCTGGCCCTCGACGGTCATCAGCGGGGTGTCCTCGTTGGCCACCCGGCGCCCGATCATCGACATCACACCGCCCTGCCCGCCGGTGATGTTCGGCGTGAAGCGGACGTCGCCGCTGTACGCGAGCATCGCGCCGCGCTGGCTGAACAGCCGCTGCCCGGGGACCACCTGGGCCTCGACCATCTTTCCGTTGATCTTCGTGAAGGCCATCAGACGTCACCCCCGATGGTGATCTTCTCGGAGGGCTGGACGTAGACCAGGCCGTCGCCGGTGAACTCGACCTGGACGGCCTCGCCGCCGCCCTCGCCGATCACCGTCGTCCAGCCCGCGCCCGACTTCAGGCTGCGGTGCAGGTTGCCGGTGTGCGCCACGTACGCGCCCGGGTCGACGCGCAGCGGCATGCTCTTGTCGACCCGCAGGATGATGGCGGGCCCGTTGGAGGTGACGGCGGCCCAGCCGTGGCCCTCCACCTTGGTGGTGAACAGCCCGTTGCCGGAGGACATGCCGTTGAGGCCGGTGAAGCTGGTGCCGGTGTGCAGGGTGGACTCGGTGCAGAGCAGGTTGTCCGCCTCCACGTACAGCGCCTCGCCGTTCAGCCGGACCAGGTTGATCTCGGTGGCCTTGTCGGCGAAGTAGCAGGTGCCCTGGCCCTTCACCTCCATGACGGTCATCTTCTCGCCGGTCAGCCGACGGGCGACCATGCCGCGCAGGCCGTCCCCACCACCGGTCAGCTTCTTGAAGGTCATCTGCCCGGTGTAGGCGACCATGGAGCCGTGTCTGGCCTTGACGGCGTCCCCGCCCAAGTCGACGGCGAGCACGCGCGATCCCTGGAGTCTGAACTGTGCCACGGCCGCAATCTAGCCGCTGCGGCCGTGGCTCGGGGAGGGTGCGGTGCCCGACTGGTACGGGTCTGCGACAAACGCGCCGGTCAGGACCGGGCGTGCGCCCCGGGTCCGGGGCTCGGAACCGCGCCGGCCGCCTGCTCGACCTCCAGCAGCGAGGCCGAGTGGCGCTCCGCCTCGAAGGCCACCACGCCGCCGCGCAGCCCGAACAGGCGCTTGGAGAGCATGATCCAGAGGACCGCCGCGATGTTCAGCAGCAGGGTGCAGACCTTCAGCGCGCTGACGTGGTGGCTCAGCTCGTAGCCCTCCAGCGGGAGGAAGGCCGCGGTGGCGACCACCGTCAGGTACTCGGCCCAGCGCTTGTTCAGCCAGAGGCCCACCGCCTCGACGATCTCGATCACCGCGTAGGCCAGCAGCGCGCCCGCGACGATCAGCAGGGTGCTCTTCTTGAAGTCGAAGGTCTTGCGGATCGTCTCGACGATCGGGGCGTGTTCGAGGTCCCAGTGGAAGTGCTCGGTGACCGGCCGGAAGACCGTCAGGTTCTCGTCGAAGACCCGGTGCACCGCGTCCTGGCTGTTGGAGAACTTCCACACGGCCCAGGCGATCACGATGATCAGCAGACCGCGCAGCACCCGCTCGACGGCCAGGAAGCGCAGGATGAAGAGGTCCCGGAGCGCCTTGCCGCGCGGCACCAGCGGCGCGTCGGCGGCCGGGCCGGAGCCGTGCGGGGCGCCGAGCGCGAAGTCGCCGCAGCGCAGGCAGCGCCAGGCGTCGCCGAGGGCGGTGGCCGCGTGCAGCCGGGAGGCCAGCTCGGGCTCGGTCGGCGCGTAGGTGGTGTGGCCGCGCTTGGCGCAGGTCCTGCGGTCCCAGTCGCGCTTGAACATGTGGTGGCTACCCCCGTGACGTGTTGCGTCCGGCGCCCGGATCGGTGGGCGCGCGGGCAGCAGGATAGGGGTTCCCGGTGACGGGCGGTCGCGTTCGGCCGCGATCCGGCACACAGCTGTGACACCACGGGCGGGCGGCGCGGCGCGGGCGGTGCGGCGACGGTGCGGGCGGTGCGGCGACGGCGCGGCCGGGCACTGTGAGATCGGGCACGGAGCCCGCCCCCCGTCGGCAGCTCGGACATGTGCTCGGTGATAATGGGCGGAAGGCTTGTGAGTCGCTTCACAAGCGCGCCCGCGCCTCCGACCCCCGTATTGAGGTATCCCACGTGAACAGCAGCGCCGTCCACCGCCTGCGCCTGGTCTCCGGCCCCGAAGGGGTCTCGTTCATCCTGCTGCTGATCTGCTCGGTGCTGAAGCGGACCACCTCCTTCGACGCCGTCCCGGTGCTGGGCATGGTCCACGGGATCCTGTTCATCCTGTACGTGGTCTTCTGGATCCAGGCCTGGCAGGCGCAGAAGTGGGACGCCAAGCGCGGCATCCTGCTGTTCGTCCTCTCGGTGCTGCCCACCGGCGGCTTCTTCGCCGAGCGGATGCTCGGCCGCGAGGAGCGCGGCGAGCTGCAGCCCGCCACCGCCTGATCCGACGGTTCCCGTCCGCCGCGCGGACGGGCGACAGGCTGCCACGGCCTCCTCTCCCAAAGGGCCGCGGCAGCCTGTCGCCGTTTCTCACCGGGGGTGGCTCTCCTGCCGGGACGGCGCGTCGACGCCGGGGGACGGCTGGTTGACGCCGGGGACGGCTAGTTGACGTTGACGGCGCTCCATGCCGCCGCCACCGTCTTGTACTCGGTGCTGGTCGCGCCGTAGAGGTCGGTCGCGGCCTTCAGGGTCGCCGTGCGGGCGGCCTTGTAGTTGGTCGTGGAGGTCATGTAGACGGTCAGCGCGCGGTACCAGACGGCCGCCGCCTTGGTCCGGCCGATGCCGGTCACCGTCGAGCCGTTGGAGGTCGGGCTGTTGTAGCTGACCCCGTTGATCACCTTGGCGCCGCTGCCCTCGGAGAGCAGGTAGAAGAAGTGGTTGGCGACGCCGGAGGAGTAGTGGACGTCCTTGTTGCCGACCGTGGAGGACCAGTAGTCGGCCGAGGCGCCGTCCTTGGAGGGCTTGTCCATGTACCGCAGCGGGGTGCCGTTGCCGTTGATGTTGAGCTTCTCGCCGATCAGGTAGTCCGGCGGGTCGGCGGGCAGGTTGGCCGACCACTCGACCATGGTGCCGAAGATGTCCGAGGTGGCCTCGTTGAGGCCGCCGGACTCGCCCGAGTAGATCAGGCCGGCGGTGGCCGAGGTGACGCCGTGGCTCATCTCGTGGCCCGAGACGTCGATGGCGGTCAGCGGGTGGGTGTTGCCGGAGCCGTCGCCGTAGGTCATGCAGAAGCAGGAGTCGTCCCAGAACGCGTTGACGTAGTTGGTGCTGTAGTGGACGCGGCTCGCGGCGCCGACGCCGTTGTTCTTGATGCCGCTGCGGCCGAAGGTGTTCTTGTAGTAGTCCCAGGTGGCCGCCGCGCCGAACTGGGCGTCCACGGCGGCGGATTCGCGGTTGGACGGCGAGCCGTTGCCCCACGAGTTGGTGGTGTTGGTGAACAGCGTGCCGCTGCCGGAGGTGCCGCCCTTGAGGTCGGTGGTGGACTGGTTGCCCCGGGAGCCGTCCTTCAGCTGGTAGTTGGAGCCGCTCTGGGTGGTGGTCAGCGTGACGGTGCCGACGTTGACGCCCTTGCCGGTGCCGGTCGCGGTCTGCACGTGCTCCTGGCTGGAGAGCACCTGGCCGGTGGTGGCGTCGGTGACGACCTCCTGGCGGCTCGGGGTGCCGTCCGCCCGCTGGCCGGTGACCGTCGTGCGGTGGGCCAGCCGCGGGGCGCCGTCGGCCGCCCAGACGACCAGCTCGGTCGCGCCGGCGCCGTCGACCCGGCTGAGCGCGGCCTCGTCCTCGTCGGCGGCGATGCCGACCGTCGCGCGCACCGCGGCGGTGGCCCGTTCGGCGGCCTGGCCGGCGGCGAGGTCCGGGGTCAGGCTGGGCACGGACAGCCGGCCGGCGAAGGCCCGGTCGACCGAGCCCACGGTGCCGTCGGCCTTCTGGTGGACGACCAGGTCGCCGCCGATCACCGGCAGGCCGGCGTAGGTCCGCTCGTACCGGAGGTGGCGGGTGCCGTCCCGGTCCACCACCACGTCCTTGGGGACGAGCCGCTCCTGGTCGCCGAGGGCGAGGGCCCGCGCGACCGGGGCGCTCTGCCCGGCGGCGAAGGCGAGCAGCGAGGACTGCTGCTGCGCGGCGGAGGGGGCGGCGGCCTGGGCGGCGGGGACGACGGCGATCTGGACGACGCCGGCCAGCAGGGCGGTGGCGGAGAGTACGGCTCCGACAGTCAGCTTTCGCTTCACGGACGGGGGTTCCTTCCACGAGACCCGCGGGTGCATGCGGGTGCGCCGCGTACCGGGGCGCCGGGGGTGACGCCGTGGGGCGGTAGGGCGCGGACGTGCTGATCCCGTGCGGTTCCTGACGCTCCGCCGAGGGTGGGGGCGGCGGAGGTCGGACGGGGCTTGGTCAGAAGCATGACAATCGTTGGCAGGAATGGACAGGCCGCGTCCGGGGATTGGCCAGGAACCGCCAGTCCCGGTACGGATGGTTCGGCTGCCGCCGGATGCCCGGTACGGGCGGTTCGTCCCGCTGGCGGGACTCCGCCAGCCGGGCGGCCTTGACACCCCGGCGGCCCGAGCGGGCCCGGCCGGGTCCGGGCGGCCGGCGGGGGCCGCGTCCGGACGTGTGCGGACGTGGGCGGACGTGGGCGGACGCCCGGGGCCTACCCTCCGATGGGGCCCCGGGCGTCCGGTTCGACGGCGTCGTACGTCAGTTGACGTTGACGGCGGTCCAGGTCGCGGCGACCGCGTTGTACTCGGCGCTGTTGGCGCCGTACAGGTCGGTCGCGGCCTTCAGGGTCGCCGTGCGGGCGGCCTTGTAGTCGGTGGTGGAGGTCATGTAGACGGTCAGCGCCTTGTACCAGATCTGCGCGGCCTTGGCCCGGCCGATGCCGGCGAGGGTCGAGCCGTTGTAGGTCGGGCTGTTGTAGTTGACGCCGTTGATGGTCTTGGCGCCGCTGCCCTCGGCCAGCAGGTAGAAGAAGTGGTTGGCGACGCCGGAGGAGTAGTGCACGTCCAGGTTGCCGACGCCGGAGGACCAGTAGTCGGCCGAGGAGCCGTCCTTGGACGGCTGGTCCATGTAGCGCAGCGGGGTGCCGTCGCCGTTGATGTCGATCAGCTCGCCGATCAGGTAGTCCGGCTTGTCGGCGGGCAGGTTGGCGTAGAACTCGACCAGGGTGCCGAAGATGTCCGAGGTGGCCTCGTTGAGGCCGCCGGACTCGCCGGAGTAGTTCAGGCCGGCGGTGGCCGAGGTGACGCCGTGGCTCATCTCGTGGCCGGCCACGTCGAGTTCGGTCAGCGGGTGGGTGTTGCTGGTGCCGTCACCGTAGGTCATGCAGAAGCAGGAGTCGTCCCAGAACGCGTTGACGTAGTTGCGCCCGTAGTGGACCCGGCTCGCGGCGCCGACGCCGTTGTTCTTGATGCCGCTGCGGCCGAAGGTGTTCTTGTAGAAGTCCCAGGTGGCGGCCGCGCCGAACTGGGCGTCCACGGCGGCGGACTCCGCGTTGGAGGACAGGCCGTTGCCGAAGCTGTCGGTCGAGTTGGCGACCAGGGTGCCGGAGCCGGAGGTCCTGCCCTTCAGGGTGTAGGTGGCCTGGCCGCCGCGGCTCGCGTCCTTCAGCTGGTAGCTGGTGCCGCTCTGGGTGGTGGTCAGCGAAACGGTGCCGACGAAGACGCCCTTGCCGGTGCCGGTGGCGGTCTGCACCTCCTCGTGGGTGGAGAGCACCTGGCCGCTCGCCGCGTCGGTGACCAGCAGCTGACGGCTCGGGGTGCCGTCGGCGCGCTCGCCCTCGACGGTGGTGCGGTACGCCAGGCGCGGGCTGCCGTCGGTGGCCCAGACCACCAGCTCGGCCTTGCCGGTCTGGTGCACCGCCGTCAGCGGCGCCTCGTCCTTGTCGGCGGTGATGCCGACGGTGGACTGCACGGCGCCGGTGGCCTGGGCGGCGGCCTTGTCGGCGGGGATCTGCGGGGTGAGGCTCGGCAGGGCGATCGTCGCGCCGGTGGCCTTGTCCACGGAGGTGGTCGAGCCGTCCGCCTTCTGGTGCACCACGAGGTCGCCGCCGAGGACGGGGAGTCCGGCGAAGGTGCGCTCGTAACGGAAGTGACGGGTGCCGTCGGCGTCCACCACGGCGTCCTTGGCGACCAGCTGCTCCTGGCCGCCCAGGGCCAGGGCGTGCGCCACCTTGCCGGCCTGGCTGTTCGCCAGGGCGATCAGGTCGGCGGCCCGGGAGTGCGGGGCCGGGTCCGCGACGGCCACGGTGCTGACCTGGACGACGCCGGTGAGCAGGGCGGTGGCGGACAGAACGGCGACTGCGGCGAGCTTTCGCTTCACGGACGAGTCCCTTCGGGAAACCGCGTGGGTGCGGTCGCACCTCGTTCCGGGGGCCGGGGTCGGCACCTACAGGGGCGGAACGGGCGCTGTCGTACTGGGGCCCCGAGCGGTCGATCGGCCGGGCCACCGGGGTGGGGGTGGTGGAGGCCTTTCGGGGTTGGCCGAAAGCATGACAATCAAGCAAATCAAATGACAGGTCTTGCTCATGGATTGGCCAAGTCCCGCCAGGACGAAGCAATGTGAACGAACGGACAAATGGGGTGAACCGCCCGGCCTTTCAGCGGGTTACCGTCCGAACCGAGGCCTGGTACCGCGGCGTTCACGTGATCGGCGGTCAGCCCCGGTGCGCCGCCTGTTCGTTGCAACCCGTTCACACCGGTGCAATGTCCTGGTATGGACCTGGCCGTCCGATTGGCGGGATCCCGCCACGCGTCGCGCTTGTCCACCATCAGGACAGCTGGTAACACGCGCACCGTCCGCCGGTACGGTAAGGAGGTGGCCAAGCCCCTCGCTCTCGACTTCGACCCGATCGCCCGCGCCGACGAGCTGTGGACCCGCCGGTGGGGCGGCGTCCCCTCGATGGCGGCGATCACCTCGATCATGCGCGCCCACCAGATCCTGCTGTCCCGCGTGGACGCGGTGCTCAAGCCGTACGGGCTGACCTTCGCCCGCTACGAGGCGCTGGTGCTGCTGACCTTCAGCCGGACCGGTGAGCTCTCGCTCTCCAAGATCGGCGAGCGGCTCATGGTCCACCCGACCAGCGTGACCAACACCGTCGACCGCCTGGAGCGGGCCGGCCTGGTCGCCCGCCGCCCCAACCCGCTGGACGGCCGCGGCGTGCTGGCCGCGATCACCGGCCGCGGCCGCGAGGTGGTCGAGGAGGCCACCCGGGAGCTCATGGCGATGGACTTCGGGCTGGAGGAGTACGGCCCCGAGCAGTGCCGCCAGGTCTTCGAACTGCTCAAGCCGCTGCGGGTCGCGGCCGGCGACTTCGCCGAGCCGGACGAGGGGCCTGCGAAGGGGCGGGCGTGAGGGCGGCTACCCTCGTGGGAGCGGTGCGCGGATCCGGGCGTACCGCCCGAAACTGCCGAGCGAGGCGAGGAAGAGTATGAAGGCGACCCCCCTGCTGGGCTGGTACCGGGCCCTGGCCATCGCGACCGGTGTCGCACTGCTGGTGTTCTGCGGCTTCATGGTCGCGAAGTACGGCTTCGGCAAGGCCGAGGAGGTGACCACCTACGTCGCGATGCTGCACGGCTACCTGTACATCGGCTACTTCGTGGTGACCTTCCTGCTCGGCCAGAAGCTGAAGTGGCCGCTCGGCCGACTGGTGCTGACCCTGGCGGCGGGCTGCATCCCGTTCCTCTCCTTCGTCTTCGAGCGCAAGGTGGCCGGCGAGGCCGCCGCGAAGCTGACGGCGGGCGCCGACGCCCGCCAGCCGGCCGGCGTCTGAGCCGACCGGCCGTCCGAGGGCCCCTTCCCCGCCGCGGGGGAGGGGCCCTCGGCGTCTCCCGGTGCCGCTTCCCGCCCATGCCTCCCGCCCCTGCCTCCCGGCCCGCCACTCCCGGCCGCCTGCCATCGACAAGTACTAGGACGTCCGAGTAAATTAGTAGGACGTCCTAATAGCTGTGCCGCCCCGACGCCGTGGCGGCCGTACGGAGCGGAGTTCGGGGTCATGGACGCCGAGGAGATCGAGCGCGGACGGCAGCGCTGGCAGCAGCGGTACGACAAGGCCCGCAAGCGGGACGCGGACTTCACCACCCTCTCCGGCGACGAGGTCGAGCCGGTCTACGGCCCGCCCGCCGGGCAGCCCTACGAGGGCTTCGAGCGGATCGGCTGGCCGGGCGAGTACCCGTACACCCGCGGCCTGCACCCGACCGGCTACCGGGGCCGCACCTGGACCATCCGCCAGTTCGCCGGCTTCGGCAACGCGCAGCAGACCAACGAGCGCTACCGGATGATCCTGGACGCGGGCGGCGGCGGCCTCTCGGTCGCCTTCGACATGCCCACCCTGATGGGCTACGACTCCGACGACCCCAAGTCGCTCGGCGAGGTCGGCCACTGCGGCGTGGCCATCGACTCGGCGGCCGACATGGAGGTGCTGTTCAAGGGCATCCCGCTCGGCGAGGTCACCACCTCGATGACGATCAGCGGCCCGGCCGTCCCGATCTTCTGCATGTACCTGGTCGCCGCCGAGCGCCAGGGCGTCGACCCGGCCGTGCTCAACGGCACCCTGCAGACGGACATCTTCAAGGAGTACATCGCGCAGAAGGAGTGGCTCTTCGCCCCCGAGCCGCACCTGCGCCTGATCGGCGACCTGATGGCCTACTGCGCCGAGGGCATCCCCGCGTACAAGCCGCTGTCCGTCTCCGGCTACCACATCCGCGAGGCCGGGGCGACGGCCGCGCAGGAGCTGGCGTACACCCTCGCGGACGGCTTCGGCTACGTCGAGCTGGGCCTGTCCCGGGGGCTGGACGTGGACGTCTTCGCGCCCGGCCTGTCCTTCTTCTTCGACGCGCACCTGGACTTCTTCGAGGAGATCGCCAAGTTCCGCGCGGCGCGCCGGATCTGGGCCCGCTGGATGCGCGAGCGCTTCGGCGCCAAGACCGACAAGGCGCAGTGGCTGCGCTTCCACACCCAGACCGCCGGCGTCTCGCTCACCGCGCAGCAGCCGTACAACAACGTGGTCCGCACCGCCGTCGAGGCGCTGGCCGCGGTGCTCGGCGGTACCAACTCGCTGCACACCAACGCCCTGGACGAGACCCTGGCGCTGCCCTCCGAGCAGGCCGCCGAGATCGCCCTGCGCACCCAGCAGGTGCTGATGGAGGAGACCGGCGTCGCCAACGTGGCGGACCCGCTGGGCGGCTCCTGGTACGTCGAGGCGCTGACCGACCGGATCGAGCAGCAGGCCGAGGCGATCTTCCAGCGGATCCTGGACAAGGGCCGCGAGGACCACGAGATCGGCCCGATCACCTCCGGCATCCTGCGCGGCATCGAGGAGGGCTGGTTCACCGGCGAGATCGCCGAGGCGGCCTTCCAGTACCAGCAGTCGGTGGAGAAGGGCGACAAGCGCGTGGTCGGCGTCAACTGCCACCCGCGCAGCGTCACCCCGGAGCTGGAGATCCTGCGGGTCAGCCACGAGGTCGAGCGCGAGCAGGTCCGGGTGCTGGCGGCGCGGAAGGCGGCCCGGGACGAGGCGGCCGTCCGGGCCGGGCTGGACGCCATGCTGGCGGCGGCGCGCTCGGGCGAGTCGATGATCCCGCCGATGCTGGACGCGGTGCGCGCCGAGGCGACGCTCGGCGAGATCTGCAACGCGCTGCGGCAGGAGTGGGGGACGTACCAGGAGAACGCGGCGTTCTGAGCGCGCCGCCGGCCGCCCGTACGGGTTCCCGTACGGGCGGCTCCGTCGTGTCCGGGGCCGGTCAGCCGGTGGTGAGCGGCCCCAGCAGCAGGTCGGTGAAGCGGCGGGTCCACGCCGGGGTGATCGGTTCGCCGCTGACCAGGACGCGGTGCTCGACGGTGCCCGCGATGGTGTCGAAGATGATGTCGACCTCCTCGCGGGCCGAGTCGGCGTCGGTGTCCGGTTCGAGTTCGCCGCGCGCCTGGGCGGCCGTCCGGCCCTGGTGGACCAGCCGCTTCTGCGGGTCCACGATGGCCTCGCGGATCCGGCGGTGCAGCTGACGGTCGCGGATGCCCTCGGCGAACAGCGCGAGCAGCGCGGCCTGGGTCTCCGGACGGGCCAGCAGGTCGGCGAACTGGGCCACCACGGCCTCGATGTCGGCCCGCAGGCTGCCGAGGTCCGGCATCACCAGCTCGTCGAAGAGGGTGGCGACGGCGTCCACCACGAGCTCGTTCTTGGACGGCCAGCGGCGGTAGAGGGTGGTCTTGGCGACCCCGGCCCGGCTCGCCACGTGGCCCATGGTCAGCCCGCCCCAGCCGAGTTCGGCGAGGGCTTCGCGGGTCGCGTCGAGGATCGCGCGGTCGGCGGCGGCGCTGCGCGGGCGGCCCTTGGCCCGGGCGGCGACGGCCTCCGGGGCGGCGTCCGTGGCGTCCGGGGCGTCCGTGGCGTCCGGGGCGGCGTTCGCCGGGACCGCGCACGCCGGGCGGGTGCTCTCCGGGCTCGCGGGGGGCTGGGCGGCCGGCACCGGGCCTCCTTGCGCTTTACTGGTAAGTAACTTGGGTGGGGCTGGTAACGGTAGCGACTGTTCGCCGATTCGGGCAGCCGGGCCACCCGGGAAAGTGGGGCAGGTCACGTCCCCGAACCGCCGGATGGGCTTGCGGCCGGGGCACCGGGTCCAGTTACGCTACGACTCGTAGCGAAAGCAGTGACAACCAGGCGCCGCGACCCGTGGGACGGGAGCGGCGCGGACGCGGGTGGGGATCCGCGTCGAACGGTCCAGGCTACCGGGGGGCGGGTGCCGCGCCCGGGAACCCGCACCGCGCGGCCCGCGCGGAGCGACTTTCCCGAGGATGGTGCCCGCAAGCAGCGCGGACGGGGGAGGATGGTGCCATGCAGCCACGGAATTCGCGTCTCAACAGCTCCGCCCTGCGCGGTGCGGTCGACCTCGCCGCAGTGAAGGCGGCCGGCGAGGCCGCCCAGAAGGCCGAGCAGGCCCGGGCCGAGCGGGCCCGTCAGGCGGCCGCCGCCGAAGCGGACGGCTCCGCCCCCGCGCAGTCCGCCTACCAGCTCGTCATCGACGTCACCGAGGACACCTTCGAGACCGAGGTCGTCCAGCGCTCCACCGAGGTGCCGGTCGTCATCGACTTCTGGGCCGAGTGGTGCGGCCCCTGCAAGCAGCTCAGCCCGGTCCTGGAGGCCCTGGCCGAGGAGTACGCCGGCCGCTTCGTGCTCGCCAAGATCGACGTGGACTCCAACCAGCTGCTCGCCCAGCAGTTCGGCATCCAGGGCATCCCGGCCGTGATGGCCGTGGTGGCCGGCCAGCTGGTGCCGCTGTTCCAGGGGGCGGAGAGCGCCGCCAACATCCGCAAGGTGCTGGACCAGCTGATCCTGGTCGCCGAGCAGCGCTTCGGCGTGGCCGGCGGCGCGGGCGCCGCCCCGGGCGAGGCTCCGGCCGCCGCCCCGCAGCGCCCCGAGGACCCGGCGCTGGCCGCCGCGCACGACGCGCTGGACTCCGGAGACCTGGGCGGCGCCATCCAGGCGTACCGGAACGTGCTGACCGAGCAGCCGGGCAACACCGAGGCCAAGCTGGGCCTGGCCCAGGCCGAGCTGCTGCAGCGGGTCGAGGGCCTGGACCTGCAGGCCGTCCGGGCGGCGGCCGCGGCCGACCCCAAGAACGTCGAGGTCCAGCTGCGGGCGGCCGATCTGGACCTGGTCGGCGGTCACGTCGAGGACGCCTTCGGGCGCCTGGTGGACACCGTCGGGCGGACGGCCGGCGAGGACCGGGACACCGCCCGGCTGCGCCTGCTGGAGCTGTTCGAGGTGATCGGCCCGGAGGACCCGCGGGTCACCGCGGCCCGTACGGCGCTGGCGCGCGTGCTGTTCTGAGTCGGCGTCCGGGTCCGTCCCGGCGCGTTTCCGATTCGTTTCCGGCCCGGCCGGGGGTGCTTCGGAGTCGCTCCGGCGTTGCTGTCGGGCAGCCGACTGGCACGGCGGATGACCTGCGGTGTCGCCGGGTGATTTGGCGACAATCCGGTCAACCGGACAGAGGTTTACCAAATCTTGATTTCACCCGCGGGTGGTCACCAAGCGTGACCGCCCGCGGGTGTTTCCCTGGTGTTTCCGGCGGATTTCGCCGTCACGCTTCCTTCAAGGCGTCACGCACGGTGCCGGTCGCGTCCATTTCATGATCGACGCCACCGGATGTTGCATTACCCGTCAGTAAGGCACCCCTTGTGCTTCGCCCGGGATTCAAGCAGCATCGGCGTCGCCCGGTCCCAGACTCCACACCTCCGACAGCCCGTCGGCCACGCGGAGCGCGGGATCCCCACCGGGTGATCCGCCGGCCACGGTCGGCGGTAGGGAGGGCAGGGGGGTATCCGCGGTCCCACGGCGGTTCCTGTCCTTCGACCGGCCGCGCGGCCCTGCGCGGTCGCTGGTTGTCGCTCGGGGGTGATCGCCGATGTCGTCGGTCCTGCCCGCCGCCCCACAAGGTCGGCCGGTGCTTGGCCGGGAGGTCCGCTCTACGCGGGCCGCTCCCGCGTCCGACGACGCCCAAGGCGCTCTCCGCTACCGAGGACGTAGCTCTCTCCCATCCCAGGCCCCCACCGGTGCGGGACGCGCCGCCGGGGAGCCGGAGATGTACGTCCTAGAAGGAGGACTCGCATGTCCAAGACCTACGGCAAGACCCGCTGGAAGCGCTTCGCCCTGGTGATGGTGCCGAGCGTCGCGGCCACCGCGATGGTCGGCGTCTCGATCGCCAACAGCGCGCTCGCCGCCTCGTTCAGCATTTCCGGCCAGCAGTTCAAGGTCAGCACCGACGCGCTGCACGGCAGCAACTTCGCCCAGTTCGGCTCGGTCGACCTCGAGGCGAACGGCAAGCCGCACCCCGTCGCGGTGTCGGCCTTCGACCACGCCGAGATCACCAACCTGTGCCAGTCGGTGGTCACCGACCTGACCGCGTTCGGTCTGGGCAAGATCACCCTGCAGCTGCACGCCGGCACCGAGGCGGGCAAGCCCGTCCAGGCCGACAACCTGCTGATCGACCTGGAGCAGCTGAAGGCGGACGCGACCTTCACCGACATCAACATCGGTCAGGACGCCTCCACCCTCTCCGGTTCCGCCACCCAGGGCTGGACCCCGCACCCGGGCGTCACCAAGGCGGGCGGCGGCGCCGGCCTGCCGACCGGTGCGACCGGCTTCGCCCAGGCCGCCAAGAAGGCCGACCTGAGCGGCGTTCAGCAGACCGCCCGGGCCACCTCGGCCGGCACGTTCAAGCTGAACGGCCTGAACCTCGCGCTGAAGAGCGGCGACGGCGCGGGCAACGAGTGCTTCTGAGCCTCGCCTGACGGCCCGGCCGGTCGGCACGCCTGACGGCGCGCCGGACGGCCGGCCCGATCGACGGGTCCACCCGGGGCCGGGGGCGGCGGACCACCGCCACCCCCGGCCCACCCCCATTGTTCTTCCCTCGTAGCGACATCGAGGAGCTGCACCATGTCCAGCGCAACGGTCGAACCCCGGACCGCCCACCAGAACCCGATCGGGTGGCTCTGGCGGCACTTCCGTGATTTCCGGCGCACCAGGCCCTTCTGGGGCGGCCTGCTGGCCATGATCGCCGGCGTCCCGATCCTCTACTTCCCCTACGCGCACCTGTCGTTCGGTGGCCTGACCATCGCGATGTCCACCACCGCCGGGGCCGGCTCGCTGATCATCGGGGTGCTGATGATCATCCTCGGGATGACCGCCTGGTTCCAGCCCGCGGTGCGGGTCTTCGGCGGCATCGCCACCATCCTGCTGACCCTGGTCTCGATCCCGGTCTCCAACCTGGCGGGCTTCGGGCTGTCGCTGCTGCCCGGGCTGATCGGCGGCGGGCTGATGGTCTCCTGGGCGCCGCTGCCCGAGCCGAAGGCCGAGGCGACGGCCAAGCACGGACGCCGCCGGGGCAAGGGCGCGGCCGGCGCGACGGCGGGCAACGCCGTGGCGCAGAGCGTCGCGACCGAGCCGACGGCCGCCGCGGAGCCGGTCGCCGAGCCGGTCGCCGAGCCGGCCGTCGAGGCCGCGCCGGAAGCCGCCGCCGAGGCCCCGACCGCCAAGCTGCCCGCCCAGGGCGCGCCGCAGGAGCCGGCCGCCGAGGCCGCCACCGCCGAGCCCGCCGACCGGCCCGAGGTCCCGAAGCAGACCGGCGCCGCCGACCCGGAGGGGGCGCGGTGACCGGGCCGGCCGAGCAAGCCGACGGCACGACCGTCCCGGCGCAGCGCTCCGGCCGGCACGCGGCCCGGCGCACGCCCGTACGGGTCCGGCTGAGAGGCCGCGCGCTCGCGATGGCCGCGGTGCCGACCGCGCTGCTGATGGCCGCCGCCTACACGCCCAACCCGGCGATCGCCGAGTCCGCGGCGGGCAAGCCCTGCGGCAACGCGCCGGTCACCGTGCCGGACGTCGCGCCGATCGAGACGCCGGTCCCCAAGAGCGAGCTGCCCGAGCCGCCGCCCGCCCCGTCCGGCGGGCCGAGCACGGCCCCGACCCAGCCGCCGACCACCGGCGCCGGGGGAAGCCCCACCGGCGGCCCGACCACGGCGCCGACCGCGGCCCCCACCCACGCGCCGACCCAGTCGCCCTCCGCCACGCCGACCCAGCAGCCGACCTCGCCGGTCAAGCCCTCGTCCGCCGCGTCGCCCGCCGCCCAGCAGCCCGCCGCCCGGGCGGCGGCCACCACCACCGACGCGGCCACCACCACCGACGCGGCCACCACCCCCGCCGCCGCGGCCGCCCCCGGTACGGTCGCCCCCGGCGCGGCCCCGCAGGGCACCGGCAGCGGTGCGGGCCTGGCGACCCAGGCCGGGCTGATCGACGACATCGTCGGCGGCATCAACCACCTGCTGAACCCGACCGCGTCGCCGAGCCCGACCCAGACCCAGGCCCCCAAGCCCGGCCAGACCCCGGCGCCGCCGGCCACCACCCCGTCCGCCCCCGCCCCGAGGACCGGCGCGCCGGCCCAGCCCGCGCAGCCCGCCCAGCCCCAGGCTCCGGCGGCCGGCCAGGGCGCGGCGGCGCCCGCGGCCCAGCCGTCCGGCGCGCCCTCGCCCGCCGCGACGCCGAGCGGGAAGGCGAGCCCCAAGGCGACGCCCTCCGCGGGTGCCACCGGTACCGCCACGCCCTCCGCGGGCGCCTCCGGCTCGCCGTCCGCCTCGCCCACCGCCTCGCCCACCGCGAACCCCAACTGCGCCGTGGACACCCGGAGTCTGACCGCCGGCGCGGCGGCGCCCGGGCACGTCGTCCCGGAGCAGAACTGGACGCTGCTGACCAGTCGTCTGGCCCTGCACGGCGCGGTCTTCCACGGCGTCTACGACGTGAAGACCCCGACCGGCAGCAAGCGGGTGCTGAAGTTCGTGGTCGACAGCGTGGACATCGACAACCTCGACATGTCGACCCTGGAGGGCAATGGCGTGACCTTCCACGTCCAGGGCGCCAAGGGGTCCACCTCGACCATGCGCAACGGCCCGGTCACCATGTACGTCGAGCGGCTGTCCGGCCACCTCTCCAAGCTGCTCGGCCTGCCGATCCCGATCGACCTGGGCGAGATCACCCTCACCCCGGACACCCTGCCGCGCTGGCTGTACGACCTGATCGGCGCCATCCCGATCCCGCTGGACCTGGAGCTGACCGGCGTCACCGCCAAGCAGGCCGGTCAGTTCGGCGGCACCCTGCACATCCCGGGGATGCACCTGTTCAACGACGACGCGCCCTACAGCGACAAGTAGCGGACGCCGCAACGCCCGTGGGGCGGTCCTCCGGTTCCGGAGGACCGCCCCACGGGCGTTGGCGGGACGTCGGGGGACGTCAGGGCGTCACGGCCCGAGGCTCACGCGCCCCGGGTGCCCAGGTGGTGCACCTGCACCATGTTGGTGGTGCCGGGGATGCCGACCGGGACACCGGCGGTGACGATCACGGTGTCGCCCTCGCCGAGCCGGCCCATCCGCAGCAGCTCACGGTCGACCTGGGCGACCATGGCGTCGGTGGTGGCGACCTGCTCGGTCACGTACGCCTCGACGCCCCAGCTCAGCGAGAGCTGGTTGCGGGTCGCGGAGTCCGGGGTGAACGCGATCACCGGGATCGGCGAGCGGTAGCGGGAGAGCCGGCGCGCGGTGTCACCGGACTTGGTGAACGCGACCAGCGCCCTGCCGTCCAGGAAGTCGCCCAGCTCGCACGCGGCACGGGCGACCGAGCCGCCCTGGGTGCGCGGCTTGCGGCCCGGGTTGAGCGGCTGCAGGCCCTGGGAGACGAGCTCCTCCTCGGCCTTCTCGCAGATCCGGCTCATGGTGCGGACGGTCTCCACCGGGTACTTGCCGACGCTGGACTCGGCGGAGAGCATGACCGCGTCGGCGCCGTCCAGGATGGCGTTGGCGACGTCGGAGACCTCGGCGCGGGTCGGGCGCGAGGCGTGGATCATCGACTCCATCATCTGGGTGGCGACGATGACCGGCTTGGCGTTGCGGCGGGCCAGCGTGATCAGCTGCTTCTGGACCAGCGGCACCCGCTCCAGCGGGTACTCCACGGCGAGGTCGCCGCGGGCGACCATGATGGCGTCGAAGGCGAGGACGATCTCCTCCATGGCCTCGACGGCCTGCGGCTTCTCGATCTTGGCGATGACCGGCACCCGGATGCCGACCTCGTCCATGACCTCGTGGACGTCCTTGATGTCGTCCGCGTTCCGGACGAAGGACAGGGCGATCATGTCGACGCCCAGACGCAGCGCGAAGCGCAGGTCGTCCTTGTCCTTCTCGGACAGGGCGGGCACGTTCACGGCCGCGCCGGGCAGGTTGATGCCCTTGTTGTTCGAGAGCACGCCGCCCTCGACCACCACGGTCTTCACCCGCGGGCCGTCGACGCTGACGACCTCCAGGGCGATGACGCCGTCGTTGATCAGGATCGGGTCGCCGGGCTTCACGTCGCCGGGCAGGCCCTTGTAGGTGGTGCCGCAGATGTGCTGGTCACCGGGGACGTCTTCGGTGGTGATGGTGAACTCGTCACCGTTGTCGACGGTCACCGGACCGTTGGCGAAGGTCGCCAGACGGATCTTCGGACCCTGGAGGTCGGCCAGGACGCCGATGGCCTTGCCGGTGTCCTCCGAGACCTGGCGGACCTTGCGGTACCGCTCCTCGTGGTCCGCGTGGTTGCCGTGGCTCATGTTCAGTCGGGCGACGTTCATGCCCGCTTCGACGATGGCCTTCAGCTGTTCGTAGGAGTCCGTCGCCGGACCCAGGGTGCAGACAATTTTCGCTCGGCGCATATCGGTCAGTCTATCCGTTCGAGTTATCCGCGCATTCGGCGCGGACCTGGAGGAATCGCCGACGGAACGTTCCGAGGAGCGAGACGATTCGGTGTCATTCCCCGGACCGGCCGGGTTCCCGGTGCACCAGCGCGAAGGCCTGCCGGGCGATCTCCAGCTCCTCGTCGGTGGGCACCACCGCGACCGCCACCCGGGCGTACGCGGGCGAGATGATCCGGGCCTCGCCGGAGCGCACCGAGTTCAGCTCCGGGTCGACGGCGATGCCCAGCTCGTCCAGCCCCGCCGTGGCCGCCGCGCGCACCGGCGCGGCGTTCTCCCCGACCCCCGCCGTGAAAGCGATCGCGTCCACCCGGCCGAGCACCGCGTAGTAGCCGCCGATGTACTTGCGCAGCCGGTGCACGTACGCGTCGAAGGCGAGCCGGGCGTCCGCGTCGCCCTCGTCCGCGCGGCGCATGATCTCGCGCATGTCGTTCTCGCCGCACAGCCCGCGCAGGCCGCTGCGGCGGTTGAGCAGGTCGTCGATCTCGTCGATCGACAGACCGCCCACCCGGTGCAGGTGGAACACCACGCCGGCGTCGATGTCGCCCGAGCGGGTGCCCATGACCAGGCCCTCCAGCGGGGTCAGGCCCATCGAGGTGTCCACGCAGCGGCCGCCGCTGACGGCCGAGGCCGAGGCGCCGTTGCCCAGGTGCAGCACGATCACGTTGACCTCGGCCGGGTCCTTGCCGAGCAGCCGGGCGGTGGCCCGCGAGACGTACTGGTGCGAGGTGCCGTGGAAGCCGTAGCGGCGCACCCGGTGCTCGTCGGCGACGTCCTTGTCGATCGCGTACCGGGCCGCGGCCTCGGGCATCGTGGCGTGGAAGGCGGTGTCGAAGACGGCCACCTGGGGGAGGTCGGGGCGCAGCGCCCGCGCCACCTCGATCCCGGTGATGTTGGCCGGGTTGTGCAGCGGGGCGACCGGGATCAGCCGGCGGACCTCCTTGAGCACCTCGTCGGTGATCACGGTCGGCGCGGTGAACCGCTTGCCGCCGTGCACCACCCGGTGGCCGATCGCGGCCAGCTCGGGGGAGTCCAGCCCCAGGCCGTCGGCGGCCAGCTCCTCGGCGACGGCCTTCAGCGCGGCCGAGTGGTCGGGGAAGGCCTGCGGCGCCTCGCGCCGCTCGCCCGCGCGGGGGGTGTGCACCAGCCGGCCGCCGGCCTCGCCGATCCGCTCGACCAGCCCGGAGGCCAGCCGGGTGCCGTCCAGCATGTCGATCAGCTGGTACTTCACCGACGAGGAGCCGGCGTTCAGCACCAGAACCCGCGTTCCTTCAGTCATGCCTTCGGCTCCTTGCGGTCCTGCGTGCGGTCCTGGGACTGGATGGCGGTGATCGCGACGGTGTTGACGATGTCCTCCACCAGCGCCCCGCGCGAGAGGTCGTTGACGGGCTTGCGCAGCCCCTGCAGCACCGGGCCGACCGCGATCGCGCCGGCCGAGCGCTGGACGGCCTTGTAGGTGTTGTTGCCGGTGTTGAGGTCCGGGAAGATCAGCACGGTGGCCCGCCCGGCCACCGGCGAGCCGGGCAGCTTGGTGGCCGCGACGTGCTCGTCCACCGCCGCGTCGTACTGGATCGGGCCCTCGACCAGGAGGTCCGGGCGCAGCTCGCGGACGATCTCGGTCGCCTTGCGCACCTTGTCGACGTCCTTGCCCGAGCCGGAGGTGCCGGTCGAGTACGAGAGCATCGCGACCCGCGGCTCCACCCCGAACTGGGCGGCGGTGGCGGCGGACTGGATGGCGATGTCGGCCAGCTGCTGGGCGTCCGGGTCGGGGTTGACCGCGCAGTCGCCGTACACCAGCACCTTGTCGGCCAGGCACATGAAGAAGACCGAGGAGACGATCGCGGCGCCCGGCGAGGTCTTGATCACCTCGAAGGCGGGCCGGATGGTGGCCGCGGTGGAGTGCACCGCACCGGACACCATGCCGTCTGCGATGCCCTCCTGGACCATCAGGGTGCCGAAGTAGGAGACGTCGGTGACCACGTCGAGGGCGAGCTCGACCGTCATCCCCTTGTGGGCCCGCAGCTTCGCGTACAGCTCGGCGAACTGGCGGCGCAGCGGGCTGGTGCTCGGGTCGACGATCCGGACCCGGGCGCGGTCGGCGCCCGGCTCTCCCCCGGCCCGGGGGCCGGGAGGCGTCCCCGCTTCCGGGAGCTCGATGCCGAGTGCGGCGGCCTTGCGGCGCACCGCGTCCGGCTCGCCGAGCAGGGTGAGGTCGCAGATGTTGCGGCGCAGCAGGATCTCGGCCGCGCGCAGCACCCGGTCCTCGGTGCCCTCGGGCAGGACGACGTGCCGGCGGCCGGCCCGGGCGCGCTCCAGCAGCTCGTGCTCGAACATCATCGGGGTCACCCGCTCGGACCGGCCGACCTCGATCCGGTTGGTCAACTCGGCGGTGTCGACGTGTAGTTCGAACAGGCCGAGGGCGATCTCGGCCTTCCGCGGGCTGGCCGCGGTGAGCTTGCCCTCCAGGTGGGTCAGGGTGGCGGCGGTCGGCCAGCTGCCCTCGGGGACGACCGCGACCGGGGTGCCGGGGGCGAGCCGGGCGGCCAGCGCCAGCACGTTCGGGCCGGGGTGCTGGCCGAGCGTCAGCAGGACCCCGGCGATCGGCGGGGCGCCGGCGGCGTGCGCGGCGAGCGAGCCGATCACCAGGTCGGCGCGGTCCCCGGGGGTGACGACCAGCGCGCCCTCGGTCAGCGCGTCCAGGAAGGTCGGCAGCATGGCGCCGCCGAAGACGTAGCCGCGCACGTCCCGGGCCAGGCCGGCCGCGTCCCCGAGCAGCACCTCGGCGCCGGTCGCCTCGACCAGCTGGGCGACGGTCGGCGCGGCCAGGGCCGGCTCCTCCGGGATGACGTAGGCGGGGATCGGCAGCTTCTCGGTGAGCGCGCGCTGGATCCGCTGCTTGCCGGCCGGGGCGACCCGGTTGGCGATCACCGCCAGGGTCTCGCAGCCGAGGTCGGTGTACGCCCGGTGGGCGTTGCGCACCTCGGCGATCACGGCGTCCGGGTCCTCGGCGTGCCCGCCGATCACCGGCAGCACGGCGGCGCCGAACTCGTTGGCCAGCCGGGCGTTGAAGGCGAGCTCGTCCGGGATGTTGGTGTCGGCGAAGTCGGTGCCGAGCACCAGCACCGCCTGGCAGCGCCGTTCCATCGCGCGGAAGCGGTCGACCAGCACGGAGACCAGTTCGTCCTGCCCCCGGGCGGCCTGCAGCGCGGCGGCCTCCTCGTAGGTGAGCCCGTACAACTCGGTGCCCGGTTGGTCGATCCGGTAGCGGCCGCGCAGCAGCTCGACGACGTGGTCCGAGCCCGGCTGCCCGGGTGCGGCGGCGTGCACCAGCGGGCGGAAGACCCCGACCCGGTCCACCTGGCGGGTGAGCAGTTCCATGACCCCGAGTTCGACCGCCTGGCGGCCGTCCCCCCGGTCGATACCGGTCACGTACACGCTGCGCGCCACGCGGATGTCTCCGTCCCGTCGTCTCGGAAGGTGGTCATCTCGACCATACCTTCGCACCGCGAACACCCGTCCGCGAGCAGAGTCGGCCCCGCAGGGCAAGGGACGAAGGTCACGGCCCGGGGCGCCGCCGAGGAGCCCGGGTTCCCGGTGCCGCGGCCGGGCCGAGCGCCTGCCCGGGCCGGGCAGGCGCTCGGGTCCTCAGCGTGCCGGGCGCAGCCAGAGGGTGGCGAGCGGGGGGAGGACCAGTTCGGCGGAGCGGGGCTGGCCGTCCCACTCGACCGGGTCGGCCTTGACCGGGTGGGAGTTGCCGATCCCGCCGCCGCCGTACTCCTCGGCGTCGGTGTTCAGCACCTCCTCCCACAGCTGGTCGCGGCCGGCCAGACGGGGCAGGCCGACCCGGCGGCCGTGCCGGACGACCGGGGAGAAGTTGCAGACCGCGACCAGCGGGCTGCCGTCGGCCGCGTAGCGGACGTAGGAGAGCAGGTTGTCGTCGGCGGCCCCGCCGTCGAGCCAGCGGAAGCCGTCCGGGGTGGTGTCCAGCTCCCACAGGGCCGGGGTGTCGAGGTAGTGCCGGTTGAGGTCGCGGACCAGGCGGCGCACCCCGAGGTGGTCCTGGTGGGCCGGCCACTGCTCGTCGAGCACCCACCACTGCGGGCCCTGCTCGTGGTCCCACTCCGCGCCCTGGGCGAACTCCTGTCCCATGTACAGCAGTTGCTTGCCCGGGTGGGACCACATGAAGCCCAGGTAGGCCCGGTGGTTGGCGCGCTGCTGCCACCAGTCCCCGGGCATCTTGGAGACCAGGGACTGCTTGCCGTGGACGACCTCGTCGTGCGAGATCGGCAGGACGTAGTTCTCGGAGTAGGCGTACACCATCGAGAAGGTGATCTCGTTGTGGTGGTACTTGCGGTGCACCGGCTCCTTGGACATGTAGACCAGCGAGTCGTGCATCCAGCCCATGTTCCACTTCAGCCCGAAGCCGAGGCCGCCGGCGTCGGTGGGGCGGGTGACGCCGTCCCAGGCGGTGGACTCCTCGGCGATGGTGACCACCCCCGGGCAGCGCCGGTAGACGGTGGCGTTCATCTCCTGCAGGAAGGAGGCGGCGTCCAGGTTCTCCCGGCCGCCGTACCGGTTGGGCGTCCAGGCGCCGCCCTCGCGGGAGTAGTCGAGGTAGAGCATCGAGGCGACGGCGTCCACCCGCAGGCCGTCGATGTGGAACTCCTCGCACCAGTAGACCGCGTTGGCGACCAGGAAGTTGCGCACCTCCTTGCGGCCGTAGTCGAACTCCAGCGTCCCCCAGTCCGGGTGCTCGGCGCGCAGCGGGTCGGCGGGCTCGTACAGCGGCTCGCCGTCGAAGCGGGCGAGCGCGAAGTCGTCCTTGGGGAAGTGCGCGGGCACCCAGTCGACGATGACGCCGATGCCGTGCCGGTGCAGGGTGTCCACCAGGTGCCGGAAGTCGTCCGGGCCGCCGAGCCGGGCGGTGGGGGCGTAGTAGCCGGACACCTGGTAGCCCCAGGAGCCGCCGAAGGGGTGCTCCATCACCGGCATGAACTCCACGTGGGTGAAGTTCAGCTCCTTCAGGTAGCGCGGCAGTTCCTCGGCGATGGCGCGGTAGGTGGTGAGGTCGGGGCGCCAGGAGGGCAGGTGCAGCTCGTATACCGACATCGGGGCCCGGTGGTGCGAGGCACGGGCCCGGCGGGCCATCCACTCGTCGTCCTGCCAGCGGTAGTCGGAGGAGGTGACCACCGAGGCGGTGCCGGGCGGGCACTGGGCGGCCCGGGCCAGCGGGTCGGCCTTGTCGAGCACCCAGCCCTGCCGGGTGTGCACCTCGTACTTGTACGTGGTGCCCTCGGCCAGGCCCGGGACGAACAGCTCCCAGATCCCGGAGGAGCCGAGCGAGCGCATCGGGTGCCCGGTGCCGTTCCAGTGGTTGAAGTCGCCGATCAGCCGCACCCCGGCGGCGTTCGGCGCCCAGACCGCGAACGCGGTGCCGGCCACGCCGTCGACGGTGCGCACGTGCGAGCCGAGCGCCCGCCACAGCTGCTCGTGCCGGCCCTCGGAGATCAGGTGCAGGTCGAGCTCGCCGAGGGTGGGCGCGGTGCGGTAGCCGTCGTGCTGGCGCAGCGGCTCGCCGTCCGGGTAGGTCACCAGCAGGGTGTAGTCCGGCAGTTCCCGCCCGGCCACCAGTCCGGTGAACAACCCGCCCTGCTGGTGGGTGAGTTCGGCCGGGCCCTGGGCGGTCTCGACGACCACCCGCTCGGCGAACGGGCGCAGCACCCGGATCGCGGTGCCGCCGTGCACCGGGTGCGCGCCGAGCAGCGCGTGCGGGTCGTGGTGCTGCCCGCTCACCAGCCGGTCCACCTCGGCCGGCGGCAGCGGCGCCTCGGGCAGGCGCAGCGCCCCGAGGGGGGTGGCGGGGTGCTCGGCCCCCCGGGGCTCCTCGGCCGGGGCCGGCGCCGGGGCCTCCGGCGCCGGGACGTCGGGCAGCGAAACCTCCGGCGCCGAGGCCTCCGGCAGCGAAACCTCCGGCGCCGAGGCCTCCGGTCCGGAGGGGTCCGGCCCGGAGGGTTGCGGCCCAGCGAGGAAGGTGGCCGGAACTGAGCGGTTGGGGCGGCCGGTCGGGTCGAGCGGCGTCACGGCTTGGTCCTCCTGCGGCGGGGGGTGGGCGAACTCCTGCGGGCGGTGCGCGGAACGGTGGAGCGTCAGACGGACAGGGCGAGGCGGTTGATCGCGGCCAACGGGATCGGCAGCCAGCTCGGCCGGTGCCGGGCCTCGTACACCACCTCGTACACCGCCTTGTCGATCTCCAGGGCCCGCATCAGCTCCGGCGAGGCGGCCGGGTCGGCGCCGCCCCCGGCGGTGTAGCCGGCGCAGAAGGCGGTGCGGTTGCGCTGGGCCCAGGCGGCGGCGAGGTGGGCCAGCTCCGGGTCGACCGGGCCGCCGGCCAGCAGGTGGGCCGCCGCGTAGTCGAAGGAGCGGAGCATCGCGGCGACGTCGCGCAGGGCGGGCTGCGGTTCGCGCCGCTCGTTGACCGACTTGGCCGGCTCGCCCTCGAAGTCCAGCAGCACCCAGCCGTGCGGGGTCCGCATGGCCTGGCCGAGGTGCAGGTCGCCGTGGATGCGCTGGACCGGCAGGCCGTCCGGGTGGGCGTCGGCGAGCTGTTGGAAGGCGGTGCGCAGCGCGGCCCGGAAGCGCAGCAGCCCGGGGACGGCGGCGACGGCGCTGTCCAGCCGGTCGGCCATCGCGGTGGCCAGCCGACCGGTCTGGGCGCGGTCGAGCCGGGCGACCGGCATCGAGCGGGCCAGCACCCGGTGCACCTCGGCGGTGGCCCGGCCGAGCCGGTGCGCCTCGATGGCGAAGTTGCCGGGGGAGCGGTCGCCCTTGAGCCGGCCGACCTGGTCGAGGGCGAGCTCCCAGCCGTCCTCGGCGTCCGGCAGGTAGCGCTGGAGCAGGCCGAGGGTGGCGGGTTCGGCGCGTTCCATCCGGCTCTCGAACCAGGCGGCGACCCGGGGGATCCGGGTGGAGCCGGCCCGGGACAGGGCGAGCGAGAGTTCGAGGTCGGGGTTGGTGCCGGGGTGGATGCGGCGGAACAGCTTGAGGATGTACGAGGTGCCGTAGATGACCGAACTGTTGGACTGCTCGGCGGTGGAGGCGCGGCCGGGGAGGTTGGCGGGCAGTCCGGAGCCGGGGGTGCGGCGGAAGGACAGCGAGCCGAAGCGGTCGCCGGTGGCGAGGTGTTCCAGCAGGCGGCCGGTGAGTTCGGGGTCGTGCACCGCGTCGTAGAGGGTCGCGCCGTCGTACGGGCCCTGGGTGAGCCGCCCGAGCACCGCGCCGGGGCCGATGTCCCCGAGACCCTGGGAGCGGATGCCGAGCAGCAGCTGGTAGATGTCGCCGTGCGGCGCGCCGGCCGTGGTGGCGTGCTCGACCCGCAGCAGCAGGTGCAGCAGGGCCGGGTCGCCGACCTGCAGCGGGGTGCCGACCACAGGGGTGAGCCCGGTGATGGGCCGGCCCTTCCCGGCGTACCAGCGTTGGGTGGGCAGCCACGCGGCGATCAGCGGGAGCGCCGCCTGGACGAGCTCGCTGACCCCCAGTGCGGTTCTCCGGGCCCCGGAGCCCCGCGCGCCGGCCGGCGCGGTGGCTCCGGCCGGGTCGTCGTGCTGCACATGGGCTTGAGAGCGGGAGGTTTCGGACATGACTCCCTTTCCCCGGAAGCACGCGGACTGCCCGACGGGTCGTGGCCGGGTCCGTCAGTCTTCCGGATTTCGGCGGCGCGGCGGTCGCGGCACGCGAGCACGGCTCGGGTGTCACGCCTTCGTGTGGGTGGCCGTTGGGCTGTTCTCCGTACGCGGTGGTGCAGAGAACTCCGGGGGCGCTGGGGTTCAACTCGCGCCCCCGGAGGGTCTGGTGGTGCTGGTGTGACGGGTGCGGCGGATCGTTACTTCGACCGCCTGGTCCCGCTCAGGCGCGGGGGCTGCCGGAGCTGGAACCAGTAGAAGCCGTGCCCGGCCAGGGTGAGCAGGTAGGGCCACTCACCGATCGACGGGAAGCGCACCCCGCCGATCAGCTCGACCGGGTAGCGTCCGCCGTACTGCCGCAGGTCCAGCTCGGTCGGCTGGGCGAACCGCGAGAAGTTGTTCACGCACATGACCAGGTCCCCCTCGTGCTCGCGCACGAAGGCGAGCACGGCGGGGTTGCTGGACGGCAGTTCGGCGTAGCTGCCGAGGCCGAACGCCGGATTGAGCTTGCGGATCTCGATCATGCGACGCGTCCAGTGCAGCAGCGAACTCGAACTGCTCTGCTGCGCTTCGACGTTGGTCACCTGGTAGCCGTACACCGGGTCCATGATGGGCGGCAGACTGAGCCTGCCCGGGTCGGCGGAGGAGAAACCCGCGTTGCGGTCCGGGGTCCACTGCATCGGCGTGCGCACGCCGTCCCGGTCGCCGAGCCAGATGTTGTCGCCCATGCCGATCTCGTCCCCGTAGTAGAGCACCGGCGAGCCGGGCAGGGAGAGCAGCAGGGCGGTGAACAGCTCGATCTGGTTGCGGTCGTTCTCCAGCAGCGGGGCGAGCCGGCGGCGGATGCCCACGTTGGCGCGCATCCGGGGGTCCTTGGCGTACTCCGCGTACATGTAGTCGCGCTCCTCGTCGGTGACCATCTCCAGGGTCAGCTCGTCGTGGTTGCGCAGGAAGATGCCCCACTGGCAGCCGCCCGGGATCCGCGGGGTCTTGGCGAGGATCTCGGACACCGGGTAGCGGGACTCGCGGCGGACCGCCATGAAGATCCGCGGCATCACCGGGAAGTGGAACGCCATGTGGCACTCGTCGCCGCCCGAGGTGAAGTCGCCGAAGTAGTCGACGACGTCCTCCGGCCACTGGTTGGCCTCGGCGAGCAGCACGGTGTCGGGGTAGTCGGCGTCGATCTCCTTGCGGACCCGCTTGAGGAACTCGTGGGTCTCCGGGAGGTTCTCGCAGTTGGTGCCCTCGCGGGCGAACAGGTACGGCACCGCGTCCAGCCGGAAGCCGTCGATGCCGAGGTCGAGCCAGAACCGCAGCCCGGCGATCATCTCGTCCTGGACCCGGGGGTTGTCGTAGTTGAGGTCCGGCTGGTGCGAGAAGAACCGGTGCCAGTAGTACTGCTTGCGGACCGGGTCGTAGGTCCAGTTGGAGGTCTCGGTGTCGACGAAGATGATCCGGGCGTCCGGGTACTGCTTGTCGTCGTCCGCCCACATGTAGAAGTCGCCGTACGGCCCGTCCGGGTCCGTCCGGGAGGCCTGGAACCACGGGTGCTGGTCGCTGGTGTGGTTCATGACGAAGTCGATGATCACCCGCATGCCCCGGGCGTGCGCGGCGTCGGTGAACGCCATGAAGTCGGCGAGGTCGCCGAACTCCGGCAGCACCGAGGTGTAGTCGGACACGTCGTAGCCGCCGTCGCGCAGCGGCGAGGCGAAGAACGGGGGGAGCCAGAGGCAGTCGATCCCGAGCCACTGGAGGTAGTCGAGCTTGGCCGTGAGCCCCTTGAGGTCCCCGACCCCGTCGCCGTTGCTGTCCTGGAAGGACCGCACCAGCACCTCGTAGAAGACCGCACGCTTGAACCACTCGGGGTCCAGGTTCTTCTTCGAGGTCTCGGGGAAGGTGTCGGGGACGGGCTCGTTCACTGTCACGCTGGGTTCCTCCGAACCGTGAGGAGGTGAGCCGGCTCGGCTGAGGGATCGAGCCGGACGTAGTTGTGCCGGCCCCAGGTGTAGACGGCGCCGGTGAGCTCGTCGTGCACCGCGTACGGGCCGTCGCCGTCCAACGTGACGGTGGCCTCCTGGACGTGGTGCGGGTCGAGGTTCACCACGGTGATGACCTGGTCGGTGAGCCCCTCGGGAGTGGTCGCGGTCTTGGAGTAGGCGAGCACCTGGTCGTTGTCGGTGGGGTGGAAGCGCAGGTCGCGCAGCTGCTGCAGGGCGGGGTGGCGCCGGCGCAGCCGGTTCAGCACCGTCAGCAGCGGGGCGAGGGTGTCGGTGCGGTTCCAGTCGCGCGGGCGCAGCTCGTACTTCTCCGAGTGCAGGTACTCCTCGGAGCCCGGGTGGGCCGGCTCGTTCTCGTACAGCTCGAAGCCGGCGTACACGCCGTAGCTGGGGGAGAGGGTGGCGGCGAGCACCGCGCGGACCGCGAAGGCGGCACGGCCGCCGTGCTGCAGGTAGGCGTGCAGGATGTCCGGGGTGTTGGCGAAGAAGTTGGGGCGCATGTAGGCGGCCGCGTCACCGGTGAGTTCGGTGAGGTAGTCGGTGAGTTCCGGTTTGGTGGTGCGCCAGGTGAAGTACGTGTACGACTGGTGGAAACCGATCTTCGCCAGGGTGTGCATCATCGCCGGACGGGTGAAGGCCTCCGCCAGGAACACGACATCGGGGTCGGTGCGGGCGATGTCGGCGAGGACCTTCTCCCAGAACACCACCGGCTTGGTGTGCGGGTTGTCGACCCGGAAGATCCGCACACCGTGGGACATCCAGAAGCGAAGGATCCGGATGGTTTCCTTGACGATTCCATCCATGTCCTGATCGAAGTTGATCGGATAGATGTCCTGGTACTTCTTCGGAGGGTTCTCGGCGTAGGCGATGGTGCCGTCCGCGCGGTGGCTGAACCATTCCGGGTGCTTGTTCACCCAGGGGTGGTCGGGGGAGCACTGGAGGGCGAAGTCGAGCGCCACCTCCAGGTGCAGCTCCCGGGCCTCGTTGACGAAGTGGTCGAAGTCCTCGATGGTGCCGAGGTCGGGGTGGACGGCGTCGTGGCCGCCCTCGGGGGAGCCGATCGCCCAGGGCGAGCCGACGTCGTGCGGACCGGCCGTCAGGGTGTTGTCCGGGCCCTTGCGGAAGGCTCGGCCGATCGGGTGCACCGGCGGCAGGTAGACCACGTCGAAGCCCATCGCGGCGACCGCCGGCAGCCGCTCGGCGGCGGTGCGCAGGGTGCCCGAGCGCGGCGGCTCGACGCCGCTCGGGTCCACCACGGCGCCCTCCGAACGGGGGAAGAACTCGTACCAGGAGCCGAACAGCGCGCGCTCGCGGTCCACCTGCAGCGGCAGCGGGCGGGAGGCGCTGAGCAGTTCGCGCAGCGGGTGACGGGCCAGCACCTCCAGCACCTCGGGGGCGAGGGCGGCGGCCAGCCGGGACAGCGGCGGCATGGTCGGGTCGCGCAGCGCGTCGGCGGCGGCCAGGACGTCGGCGCGGCCGTCCTTCTTCGGCACCCCGGCCGCGGCCTGCTCGAACAGGCGCGCGCCCTCCTCCAGGACCAGCGCGGTGTCGATCCCGGCGGGCAGCTTCACCGAGGCGGTCCGGCGCCAGGTGGCGATCGGGTCGCTCCACGCCTCCACCAGGTAGGACCAGCGGCCGGGCGCGGTCGGGGTGACGTACGCGCCCCAGCGGTCGGTGCCCTCGGCGAGTTCCCGCATCGGCGTCCACGGGCCGCTGCGGCCGCGCGGGTCGCGCAGCACCACGTTGGCGTTGACGGCGTCGTGGCCCTCGCGGAAGACGGTCGCGGTGACCAGGAAGGTCTCGCCGGCGACGGCCTTCGCCGGTCGGCGGCCGGCGTCGACGAGGGGGCTGACGTCCAGGACGGGGATGCGGCCGATCACGGTGTCGCTCTCTGTCTTGCGGGCGGAGGGCTTCGGGGCGGGTTTCGCGGCGGACTTGGCGGCGGACCGGCCGGTGGTCTTCGCGGCGGGCGCCTTCGGAGCGGCCGTCTTCTTGGCGGCGGCGGTCCGGCGCGGTGCGGAGCCGCTCCCGGCGGCGGCCTCGGGGGTGGTGGCCGACGCGGTGGCGGTGGTGCGGCGCGTGGTGGTGCGCCGGCGGGGTGACGTGGTCCGGTCCTCCGCGGCCCCGGGTTCTCGGGCCGCCGCGGATGACCGGGCTTCGGAGGATCCGGTACCGACCGGCCCGGACGCCCTGGGCGCCGGCATCGCCGGATCTGTACGACTGTCAGAATCCATCCGTCCGGCGGATTCCGCGACCGCTGGGTCGAGGGTTTCGGCCACCGGTGTGGACTGGTCCCGCGTGTCGCCGTGCATGCCAAGCTCCTGCCCGAGATCAGCGGCAGCTCCCGCGGGCCGGGGTCGGGCCAGGGAGTACCGGGAGGACTGCTGGGTGGGGAGGACGTGCGACCGGAGCCTGCCCGCGCCGCTGTCCCCGGCAACCCGCCCGGCGCCCGCCGAGCCGGTGGCGGGACGCCCCGGAGCCCGTGCGCGTCCCGGCGCACGCCTCCGGGAGCACGCCCCTGGGCGGCCCGGTCCACCCGTGAACGAGCGGGCCGGGCGTGAGGACACGCGCCGGTGCGCGGTGAGCGCCGAACGGGCTAAGGAGAAGGGGAACGGCCAACGCGAAAAGGATTCGGACGTGCTGCTTAGAGGGGGACGCCACCCGTCGCCGGACTCTCCACAGCATCAACGACCTTCGGCCATCCTCGCATCGGCGACAAGGTTTTTGCACCGGTACGACAGTAGTTTCGGACCTTGTCCCGAGCGGATGCGCGGTCGGAAATGGATCCGTACCGCAGAGTTCACGCATTGGTAGCGCGGGACCCCGAAATGTGCGCCTCGCGCGCCCCCCGTGCAGACCAATGCGCCGAATGCGATCTCATCAATAGGCCGAACGGATGCCCAATAGCCCACTTGACGCACTGTCGGACCGACCGCCGCGGCTACGCTTCACGCCGTGAAGGCAATCCGCAGATTCACCGTCCGCACCGTCCTGCCCGAACAACTCCAGCCGTTGCACGAGCTGGCCCTCAACCTGCGCTGGTCCTGGCACCCCGAGACCAGGGACCTGTTCCGGTCCGTGGACCCGGAGGTCTGGGCCGCGACCGGCGAGGACCCGGTGCGGCTGCTCGGGGAGGTCCCGGCCGTCCGGCTCGCCGCGCTCGCCGCCGACCGGCGCTTCCTGCGCAGACTCGGCGACCTCGCCGACGACCTGCGCGACTACCTGAGCGGCCCGCGCTGGTACCAGACCCGGCAGGAGGCCGAGGCCGCCGCGCTGCCCGCCGCGGTCGCCTACTTCTCGCCCGAGTACGGCATCGCCGCCGCGCTGCCCCAGTACTCCGGCGGGCTCGGCATCCTGGCCGGCGACCACCTCAAGGCCGCCAGCGACCTCGGCGTCCCGATCATCGGCGTCGGCCTGTTCTACCGGCACGGCTACTTCCGCCAGTCGCTCGACCGGGACGGCTGGCAGCAGGAGCGCTACCCGCTGCTCGACCCGGACGAGCTCGCGGTCAGTCTGCTGCGGGAGGCCGACGGCACCCCCTGCCGGGTCGACCTCGCGCTGCCCGGCGGCCGCACCCTGGCGGCCCACATCCGCAAGGCCCAGGTCGGCCGGGTGCCGCTGCTGCTCCTCGACTCCGACATCGAGGCCAACTCGCCCGCCGAACGCGACGTCACCGACCGGCTGTACGGCGGCGGCAGCGAGCACCGGCTGCTCCAGGAGATGCTGCTCGGCATCGGCGGCGTCCGGGCCGTACGCGCCTACTGCCGGCTCACCGGGCACCCCGCCCCCGAGGTCTTCCACACCAACGAGGGCCACGCCGGCTTCCTCGGCGTCGAACGGATCCGCGAGCTGGTCGCCGCGGGCCCGGCCGACCCGGGCGCCGACGGCCTCGACTTCGCCGCCGCCCTGGAGTCCGTCCGGGCCGGCACCCTCTTCACCACCCACACGCCCGTCCCGGCCGGCATCGACCGCTTCGACCGCGAGCTGGTCGCCCGTCACTTCGGCGGCGAGGTCGCGCTGCCCGGCGTCCCGGTCGACCAGGTGCTCGCGCTCGGCGCCGAGACCTGGCGCGGCGGGGACCCGAAGCTGTTCAACATGGCCGCCATGGGCCTGCGGCTGGCCCAGCGCGCCAACGGGGTCTCCGCCCTGCACGGCGAGGTCAGCCGTTCGATGTTCAACGGCCTCTGGCCCGGCTTCGACCCCGCCGAGGTGCCGATCACCTCGGTCACCAACGGCGTGCACGCCGCCACCTGGATCGACCCGGCGGTCGTCCGGCTCGGCGCCGCCGAGATCGGCGCCGAGCGCGCCGAGGAGGCGATGACCACCGGCGAGGCCACCCGCTGGACCGGCCTGGAGGCGATCGGCAACTCCGCGATCTGGGAGCTGCGCCGCACCCTGCGCGCCCAGCTGGTGGACGAGGCCCGTCGTCGGCTGCACGCCTCCTGGCGCCAGCGCGGGGCCGGCGAGGCCGAACTCGGCTGGGTCTCCTCGGTGCTCGATCCCGACGTGCTCACCATCGGCTTCGCCCGCCGGGTGCCCTCGTACAAGCGGCTCACCCTGATGCTCCGCGACCCGGAGCGGCTGCGCGGCCTGCTGCTGCACCCCACCCGGCCGGTCCAGATCGTGGTGGCGGGCAAGGCCCACCCGGCCGACGACGGCGGCAAGCGGCTGATCCAGCAGATGGTCGCCTTCGCCGACGACCCGGCCGTCCGGCACCGGATCGTCTTCCTGCCGGACTACGACATGGCGATGGCCCGGCACCTCTACCCGGGCTGCGACGTCTGGCTCAACAACCCGCTGCGCCCGCTGGAGGCCTGCGGCACCTCCGGGATGAAGGCGGCGCTCAACGGCTGCCTCAACCTGTCCGTCCTGGACGGCTGGTGGGACGAGTGGTACGACGGCCGCAACGGCTGGGCGATCCCCACCGCCGACGAGAGCGGCGGGGTGCTCGACCCGGACAGCGGCGAGGCCGAGCGGCGCGACGACATCGAGGCGGCCGCGCTCTACGACCTGATCGAGCACCAGGTCGCCGGCCGGTTCTACGACCGGGACGCGGACGGGCTGCCGCAGCAGTGGATCGCCATGGTCCGGCACACCCTGGTCACCCTCGGTCCCAAGGTGCTCGCCGGACGGATGGTCCGCGAGTACGTCGAACGGCTGTACGCCCCGGCGGCCCTGGCCCAGCGCGAGCTGACGGGCACCGGTGGCGCCCCCGCGCGGGAGCTGGCGGTCTGGAAGGCGAAGGTACGGGAGGCCTGGCCGGCCGTCCGGGTCGAGCACGTCGAGGCGGACTGTCCGGCCGAGGCCCAGGAGCTGGGCAGCTCGCTGGCGCTGCGGGTGCAGGTCGCGCTGGGCTCGCTGGCGCCGGACGACGTCGAGGTACAGGTGGTCTCCGGCCGGGTGGACGAGTCGGACGGCATCTCGGACGCCTGCCTGCTCGCCCTCAAGCCGGTCGGCGGGCCCGACCTGGACGGCCGCACCCGCTACGAGGGCTCGCTGGAGCTGTGCCGGACCGGACCGTTCGGCTACACCGTCCGCGTCCTGCCGGCCCACCCGCGGCTGGCCTCCCCGGCCGAGCCGGGGCTGGTCGCGCTGCCGGCCGAGTCGGTCGGGATGGACGCGGGGCTGCTGCGCTGACGGAGTGACGGATGACTGCCGTGCGCCAACTCGGACGGCAGTCATCCGGTTGCCCCGGGTGTCGGGCGGGGGGAGCGTGATGCCCATGATCCGAACCCTGCGCGCGGCCGCCCTCGCCGCGCTCTCCGTCGTCCTCGTGGCGTGGCCGGCCCGGGCGGCCACCACCCCGCTCGCGGCGCCACCGGCGGCCGCACGGCTGTCCGTCGAACTCTGCCCGCCGCAGGACCCGGTGGTGCCCGGCGAGACCGGGACCCTGGAGGTGCGGGTCACCAACCACGGCCCGGCGGCCACCGGCGGAGCGACCCTGGTGGTCGTGCACTTCCCGTCGCCCGGCGTGGTGCAGTCGGCCGACCCGCCGGTCACCCTGACCTACTTCGGTACCGGCAGCTCCTACCAGGTCCCGGCCGGCCTGGCGCCCGGGGCGAGCTCGGTGGAGCGGCTGGCGCTGTACGTCGCGCCGATCACCTCTCCGTTCACCACCGTCAGCGGCGACGTCCAGGCCTTCTACCCGGGTGACCCGGACCAGTCCGGCCACACCACGCCGTACCGCCTCACCACCGCCGACACCAGGGCGCACTTCATGGTCGGCGCCTCCTCGGCCTGGGAGGCCGGCCACCCGGTGCCGCAGCCGGGCGACCTCACCGGCAAACCCGGCGAGACCGTCACCCTGCCGCTGTGGGTGTACAACGCGGGCCCCTCGTACTCGACCCACCCGGTCGACCTGGCGATCACCACGCCGGAGCACACCACGCTGACCGGCACCGTGCCGTACGACTGCACGGCGACCGGGCCGCGGACGCTGACCTGCCACCTGCCGAGCGGGCCGCGCTACCACGACGCGGTCTTCGTCGACCCGGCGGTGGTGATCGACCCGGCGGCCGTCGCCGGGCAGGTGCTGCCCGGCGGGACGCTGGACGTGGTGGCCACCCAGGAGGACCGCCCCTCGCCGGACTGGCACACCGACTACGGGGTGACCGTCGGCTGACGGCCCCCGGAGGACGAGCGGGAAGAGGGGGAGGCCGGGGGAGGCCAAGGGGGCGGCCCGGCCGGGTGCGTGACGGCGCACCCGGTCGGGCACATTCACGGGTCGGGGCCGGGCCCCTCAGACCAGGCTGTCCCGCCAGGCCCGGTGGAGGTCGGCGAAGCGGCCGGAGCCGTCGATCAGCTCCCGCGGGGAGCCGTCCTCCACGATCCGGCCCCCGTCCATCACCAGGACGCGGTCGGCGATCTCCACGGTGGAGAGCCGGTGCGCGATGATCACCGCCGTACGGCCGGCCAGCACCGTGCGCATCGCCCGCTGGACGGCCTGCTCGCCCGGGACGTCCAGGGAGCTGGTCGCCTCGTCCAGGATCAGCACCGCCGGGTCCGCCAGCAGGGCGCGGGCGAAGGCGACCAGCTGGCGCTGGCCGGCCGAGATCCGGCCGCCGCGCTTGCGCACGTCGGTGTCGAAGCCGTCCGGCAGGGCCGCGATGAACTCGTACGCGCCGATGTCGCGGGCGGCCCGCTCGACCTCCTCGCGGGAGGCACCCGGGCGGCCGATCGCGATGTTCTCGGCGACGGTGCCGGAGAACAGGAAGGACTCCTGGGTCACCATCACCACCCCGCGGCGCAGCTCGGTGGTGGCCAGCTCGCGGAGGTCCACGCCGTCCAGCCGGATCCGGCCGCCGGTCGGGTCGTAGAAGCGGGCCAGCAGCTTGGCGACCGTCGACTTGCCCGCGCCCGTCGCCCCGACCACCGCGACCGTCTGCCCGGCCGGGATCGACAGGTCGAAGGGCGGCAGCACCTCCTTGCCGGTGCGGTACGCGAAACGGGTCCCCTCGAAGGAGACCGCCCGGCCCTTCCGGGTGGTCGGGGGCAGCTCCGTCGGCCGGGCCGGTTCGGCCACGGTCGGCTCGTGGGCGAGCAGACCGGCGATCTTCTCCAGGGCCGCGGCGGCCGACTGGTAGCTGTTCAGGAACATCGCCAGCTGGTCGATCGGGTCGTAGAGCCGGCGCAGGTAGAGCGTGAAGGCGGTGAGCACGCCCAGCTCCAGCGAGTCGTCGACGACCAGGTACGCGCCGACCAGCACCACGCCGGTGATCCACAGGTTGGCGGTGGCGCGGGACAGTCCGACGTAGCGGGCGATCTCCAGCAGGCCGTCCGCGGTCGCGGTCGCGGACTGCCGGTTGACCACGGCGAAGGCGGCGTCGTTGGCCTTCTCGCGGCGGAAGGCCTGCACCGGGCGGATGCCGTTCATGGTCTCGGTGAAACGGACGATCAGCGAGGCTGCCGAGGTCCGGGAGCGGCGGTAGACCCGGCGCGAGCGGCTGCGGAAGGAGCGGGCGATCAGCGCCAGCGGCACGCCGGACAGCAGCGACACCAGGCCGAGCCGCCAGTCCAGCGCCAGCAGCAGCACCGAGATGTAGCAGAGCGACAGGAAGACCGTCAGAAGCTCCTGCAGGCCCTCGGAGAGCAGCTCGCGCAGCGCGTCGATGTCGCTGGTGGCCCGGGAGATGATCCGGCCCGAGGTGTAGCGCTCGTGGAAGTCCAGGCTGAGCCGCTGGGCGTGCCGGAAGATCCGGCCGCGCAGCTCCAGCAGGATGTCCTGGTTGACCCGGGCGCTGATCTTGATGAACGCCCACTGCAGCACCGGGCTGAGCAGCGCGCAGCACAGGTAGGCGGCGATGACCGCGATCAGCGGGCCGGAGTCGTGCGCGCGCAGGGCCGGGATGGCGCGGTCCATCGCGATCGCGACCAGCAGCGGGCCGGACTGCAGGGCGGCCTGCTGGACCAGGATCACCAGCATCGCGACGGCGATCCGGGCCCGGTGCGGGCCGAGCAGCGAGCGCAGCAGCGCCCGGGGCGCGCCGGGCGGGACGGGGATGTCCTCCTCGTCGGCCGGGGGCGGGGGCAGCTCCTCCTCGGCCGGGGCGGCGGGTTCGGCGGTGGTCGTCACGGGGCTGTACTTCCTCCGGGCACGAGGGCGTCGGGTGCGAGGGCGCCGGGCACGGGGGCGCTGGGTGCGGGGGCGTCGGGCACGGGAGCGGGGGAGGCCTCACCCGACATCAGTTCGCGGTAGTGCGCGCAGTCGCGCAGCAGCTCCTGGTGGGTGCCGACGGCCTCGATCCGGCCGTCCGCCAGTACCGCGACCCGGTCGGCGAGCAGCACGGTGCTGGGGCGGTGGGCGACCACCAGGGCGGTGGTGGTGCCGAGGACCTCGCGCAGCGCCCGCTCCACCAGGGCCTCGGTGTGCACGTCCAGCGCGGAGAGCGGGTCGTCCAGCACCAGGAAGGCCGGGTCGCCGACCACCGCGCGGGCCAGCGCGAGCCGCTGGCGCTGGCCGCCGGACAGGCTCAGGCCCTGCTCGCCGACCTCGGTGTCCGCGCCCTCGGGGAGCCTGTCGACGAAGCCGGCCTGGGCGGTGGCGAGGGCCGAGCGCAGCTGGTCCCCGTCGGCGCCGGGGGCGCCCATCAGGACGTTCTCCCGGACGGTGGCGGAGAACAGGGTGGGCTCCTCGAAGGCGACCGCGACGAGTTCGCGCAGCCGCTCCCGGGGCAGGTCGCGGACGTCCCGGCCGTCCAGCGTGATGGTGCCGGCGGTGGCCTCGTGCAGACGGGGGAGCAGGGCGGTGAGCGTGGTCTTGCCGCTGCCGGTGGCGCCGACCAGGGCCATCGTCTCGCCGCTGCGGATGTGCAGGTCGATGCCGGCCAGCAGGTCGGGGCTGTCCGCGGGGGCGTCGGGGTAGCGGAAGCGGACGCCGGTGAAGCGGATGCCGTCGGGGGCGCCGAGCTCGGTGACGGTGCCCGGATCCGGGGTGTCCGGTTCGTCCAGCACCTCGAAGAAGCGGTCGGTGGCGGTGGCGGCCTCGTTGGCGTAGGCGAGCAGCCAGCCGAGCGACTCGACCGGCCAGCGCAGCGCGAGCGCGGTGGAGAGGAAGGCGACCAGGGTGCCGGCGCTCAGCTCGTCGTGGGCGACCAGGACGGCGCCGACGGCGAGGGCGCAGCCGAGGGCGAGCTCCGGCAGGCCGATGATGACGGCCCAGAGCTTGGCGAGCAGGTGGGCCTTGTGCAGCTCGGTGCGGCGCAGCTCGCGGGACTGCTCGCGGAAGCGCTCGGCCATCGAGCGGTGGCGGCCGAAGGCCTTGAGGATCCGGATGCCGAGGACGGACTCCTCGACGATGGTGGCGAGGTCGCCGTTCTGGTCCTGGGCGAGCCGGGAGGCGCCGGAGTAGCGGGACTCGAAGCTCCGGGTGAGCAGGAACAGCGGGACGACGGGCACCAGGGCGATCAGCGCGAGCCGCCAGTCCTGGGTGAACATCACCACCGTGCCGGCCAGGAACATCACCGAGTTGACGATCAGGAAGACCAGCGGGAAGGCCAGGAACAGCCGCATGGTGTACATGTCGGCGGTGGCCCGGGAGAGCAGCTGGCCGGAGCCCCAGCGGTCGTGGAAGGAGACCGGCAGCCGTTGGAGCTTGGCGAAGAGGTCGCCGCGCATCGCCGTCTCCAGCCCGGCCAGCGGGCGGGCCAGCACCACCCGGCGGGTGTAGAAGAGCCCGGCCTCGAAGAGGCCCACGACCAGCAGCAGGCCGACCAGCGGCCACAGGGCGGCCGGGTCGTGGGTGGCGAGCGGGCCGTCCACGATCCGGCCGAGGACCACGGGGACGGCGAGGGTGCTCAGCATGCCGAGGGAGGCGGCCGTCACGGACACGGCCAGCCGGCCGCGGACGGCGCGCGCGTACGGCCACAGGCGCAGCAGGGAGCGGACCGTGGAGTGGCGGTGCTCGGTCACGGCTGCGTTGGCGGGCGCGTCGGCGGGAGCGCCTCCGGGCGTGGTGGCGGGCACGTCGGCAGGCGCGTCGCCGGGCTGGTTGTCGGTGTCATGTCGGTTCTCGGCCATCGCGGTGAGGGTAGGCAGAGAGCCCGTCATTTCTCATCCGGTTTTTCGCCCCTGTCGGTGCCGTCCGGCGAGAACCGGCCACCCGGACGGGCGGTGCGGGGTGGACGGCGGGGCGTGCGCGGCGGTTCGTGCAGGGACGACTGCGCCGTGCGCCTCTTGCGAGCCCCGGCCGATCGGCCGATGGAATCTCCTGACGGATGCTCATTGATACCTGAGTGACAGGAGTGTGGACATGACGGTCGAAACCGAACCCACCCCGGCCCCCGGCGGCTCCGCGATGGTGCAGGTGCGGGCCCGGCTCAGCCTCAGCACGACCGCAGCCCGGAACCTGGCGACGACGACCAAGTCGAAGCCGCAGATGCAGGAGATCACCTCCCGCTGGCTGCTGAAGATGCTGCCCTGGGTGCAGGTCAGCGCGGGCACCTACCGGGTCAACCGCCGCCTCAGCTTCGCCACCGGGCGCGGCCGGGTGAGCTTCTCCACGTCCGGGTCGACGGTGAGCGTGATCGCCCCCACGCTGCGCGAGGTGCCGGCGCTGCACGGGTACCAGGACGACGCGGTGCTGGAGGAGCTGGCCGGCCGGTTCGTGCAGCGGGACTTCGTGGTGGGCGACGTGCTGGTCGAGGAGGGCACGCCGATCGAGGAGGTGTTCCTGGTCGCGCACGGCAAGGTCGAGCGGATCGGCACCGGCAAGTACGGCGAGCCGACCGTGCTCGGCTCCCTCGCCGACGGCGACCACATCGGCGACGAGGCGCTCACCGAGCAGAGCGGCACCTGGCCGTACACCGTGAAGGCCGCGACCTCCGGCGTCGCGATGGCGCTGCCCTGGACGGTCTTCCAGGAGCTGGTCGACCGCTCGGACTCGCTGCGCGAGCAACTGCTGGGCTTCGCCGCCGACGCCGCGCAGGCCCAGAACGCGCACGGCGAGGCGAAGATCGACCTCTCGGCCGGCCACCACGGCGAGTACGAGCTGCCGGGCGCCTTCGTGGACTACGAGCTGAAGCCGCGCGAGTACGAGCTGAGCGTCGCGCAGACCGTGCTCAAGGTGCACACCCGGGTCGCGGACCTCTACAACAAGCCGATGAACCAGACCGAGGAGCAGCTGCGGCTGACCGTCGAGGCCCTGCGGGAGCGGCAGGAGTACGAGCTCATCAACAACCCGGAGTTCGGCCTGCTCGGCAACACCGACTTCGACCAGCGGATCCAGACCCGCTCCGGGGCGCCCACCCCGGACGACCTGGACGAGCTGCTGAGCATGCGGCGCGACACCGACTTCCTGTTCGCCCACCCGCGGGCGATCGCCGCCTTCGAGCGGGAGTGCAACAAGATCGGCGTCTACCCGGCCACCGTCGACGTCCTCGGCAAGCACCGGCCGACCTGGCGCGGGGTGCCGATCCTCCCGTGCAACAAGATCCCGGTCTCCGACCAGCAGACCAGCTCGTTCATCGCGATGCGGGTCGGCGAGGACAACCAGGGCGTGGTCGGGCTGACCCAGATCAACCTCCCGGACGAGGTCGAGCCCGGTCTGAACGTCCGCTTCATGGGCATCGACGAGAAGGCGATCGCCTCGTACCTGGTCAGCACCTACTACTCGGCGGCGGTGCTGGTGCCGGACGCGATCGGGGTGCTGGAGAACGTGGAGCTGGGGCACGCCCGGGGCTGACGGGCGGGGGGCAGGGGGTCGGAGCTCAGGGGTTCCGGGGTCGGGGCTTCGGGGGGTGGGGGGTGGGGGCGCGGGGTCGGGGCTTGGGCTCAGGGGTTCGGGGCGGGTGCGCGCAGCAGTTGCAGTGAGCGCCCGCCCAGGACGACGGCGCCGTGCGGGTGCGGCTCGCCGGTGCCGGCGGCGGCGGTGTCGACCACCGTCTCGTACGCGGCCTCCGGGGCCGCCCAGGGCTCGCCGGGCAGGGTGAACAGCACCTCGCGGTGGCCGGCGTTGAGCAGCAGCAGGAAGCTGTCGTCCCGCAACGGGCGCCCGGCGTCGTCCCGTTCGGACATCGCGGAGCCGGAGAGCAGCATGCCGAGGCAGGCCGTCGGCGCGAACCAGTCGGCCTCGGTCATCTCCTTGCCGAGCGGGGTGAACCAGGCCAGGTCCGGCTGTCCGCCGGGGGCGGTGGCCCGGCCGGAGAAGAACGCCCGCCGGCGGAGCACCGGGTGCGCCCGGCGAAGCCGGACGAGCCGGGCGGTCAGCTCGCACAGCTCCCGCCAGCCGGGCTCCGCCAGCAGCGACCAGTCCAGCCAGCTGACCTCGTTGTCCTGGCAGTAGGCGTTGTTGTTGCCGCCCTGGGTGCGGCCCAGCTCGTCCCCGGCGGTGAGCATCGGGACGCCCGCCGAGAGCAGCAGGGTGGCGATCAGGTTGCGCAGTTGGCGCAGACGGAGGGCGTTGACGGTCGGGTCGGTGGTCTCGCCCTCGGCGCCGTGGTTCCAGGAGCGGTTGTCGTCGGTGCCGTCCCGGTTGGCCTCGCCGTTCGCCTCGTTGTGCTTGCGGTCGTAGGAGACCAGGTCGCGCAGGGTGAAACCGTCGTGCGCCGTCACGTAGTTGACCGAGGCGTACGGGCGGCGGCCGCCGCGCTGGTAGAGGTCGGAGGAGCCGGAGAGGCGGTAGCCGAGCTCGCGGACGTCCGGGCGGGCGCCGCGCCAGAAGTCCCGTACGGCGTCGCGGTACTTGTCGTTCCACTCGGCCCACAGCGGGGGGAAACCGCCGACCTGGTAGCCGCCCGGGCCGACGTCCCAGGGCTCGGCGATCAGCTTCACCCGGCTCAGCAGCGGGTCCTGGGAGACCGCGGCGAGGAAGGGGTGGTCCATGTCCACGCCGTCGCCGCCGCCCGGGCCGCCGCGGGCGAGGGCGGCGGCGAGGTCGAACCGGAAGCCGTCCACGCCCATCTCGGCGACCCAGTACCGCAACGAGTCGGTGACCAGCCGGATCACCTGCGGACGGCGGGTGTCCAGGGTGTTGCCGCAGCCGGTGTAGTCGGCGTAGCCGCGCGGGCGGTTCGGCGGCAGGCGGTAGTAGCCGGCGTTGTCGATGCCGCGCAGTGAGAGCATCGGGCCGAGGGCGCCGCCCTCGGCGGTGTGGTTGAACACCACGTCCAGGATCACCTCGATCCCGGCGGCGTGCAGGGCCCGGACCATCCGCTTGAACTCGCCGACCTGGCCGCCGCGGGAGCCGGAGGCGGAGTAGCCGGCGTGCGGGGCGAAGTAGCCGACCGTGTTGTAGCCCCAGTAGTTGACCAGGCCGCGGGTCTGCAGGTGGTCCTCGCTGGCGTACTGGTGGACCGGCAGCAGCTCGACGGCGGTCACGCCGAGACGGGTGAGGTGGGCGATGGCGGCGGGGTGGGCGAGGCCGGCGTAGGTGCCGCGGAGGTGCGGCGGGATGTCGGGGTGGCGCATGGTGAAGCCGCGGACGTGCAGCTCGTAGATCACCGTCTCGGCCCAGGGGGTCTTCGGGCGGTGGTCGTCGAACCAGTCGTCGTCATCGTGCACGACCACGGATCTGGGCACGTACGGCGCGGAGTCGCGGTTGTCCCGGACGGTGTCGGCGACGTCCGCCTCCGGCCAGTTGCGGACGGCGGCGCAGGCGGCGTCGTGGGAGGTGTAACAGCCGTCGATGGCGCGGGCGTACGGGTCCAGCAGCAGCTTGGCCGGGTTCCAGCGGGCTCCCGTCCACGGGTCCCAGCGGCCGTGTACGCGGAAGCCGTAGCGGGTGCCGGGGAGGACGCCGGGGAGGAAGCCGTGCCAGACCTGGAAGTCCTGCTCGGTGAGGCGGTGCCGGCTCTCCCGGCCGTCCTCGTCGAAGAGGCACAGGTCGACGGCCTCGGCGCCGGGGGTCCAGAGGGCGAAGTTGGTGCCCGGGGTGGGGTGCTGGGGGTGGGGGCTGGGGTGGTGGGGGGTGGGGCTGGGGTGCTGGGTGTGGGGGGTGGGGTGGTGGGGGGTGGGGCTGGGGCGGAAGCGGGCGCCCAGGGGTTGCCAGGTGCCGGGGAGGGGTGGCTCGGTGGCTTGCTCGGCGCTGCTCGGCCGTGCTGTGGCTTCCAGCTCCTGCCCTGACGCCATGGCCGTACCTCCCTGGGCGGGGTGTCCTGAGTCCCGTTCTTTGGGTCTTCCCGGATTGTGCAGATCGGAAGCGGCTGAACGGGGGCTTACCGGCGGATGGCGGGGTGGGGGCCGCTGCGCGGGGCTGGTGGGGTGGTGGCTTTCGGGAGGGTGGGTGGCGGGGGGGGGGGGGGGGGGGGGGGGGGGGGGGGGGGGGGGGGGGGGGGGGGGGGGGGGGGGGGGGGGGGGGGGGGGGGGGGGGGGGGGGGGGGGG